>JBGOWL010000065.1:0-7227 GCA_041478585.1 Dehalococcoidia bacterium
AGGACCAACGCCAGGAACAGGGCCAGCCCAGGTATCGGTATGGCCTTCAGTGTCCTCTGGGTTTTTCTTGAGACTGCGAGTATTGACCTTCTCATCTTCTTCTCTCCTTGATTGCCTTGCCTACGGAATCCGATTTGACTCGATCACACTATCTGAAATCTGTTATGTGAGTCAGAAAATGAATACCATCACACCGGTGTCCAAGCGTAAGCAGGTTGTTAGGTAGTTGATTTGCTCTTCCATCTTTGAACAGTAGACTGGGAAAGCAGCGTCAGAGCAAACAACAGAACTAAGAGCGCGTTTGTTAACCGGCTGCGAATACGTCCCGTGGTTTCCTCCTTCTATGTATAAATGCACGCACAATTGAGATCATACCCGGTCCAGGTCACAAGAATGTCTCATTGGGCTGCGGTGGTCATACGTCGTTCTCTCAGTTGGCATCCGCATTGAGGGTAGAAGACGGGAGTTTAGACTACGGATGGATCGCTCTTTGGAGGCAGGTGAGTTTCCACTTTGCCAAACTCGAACTTGCTCTCTCCGAATAGCCTGATGCAGGCGTCACACCGTGTCCAGACTCATATCAACCAAGAGGGACAACACCAATGTCCCCGAGGTAATGAGGGAATTCACTTACGAAGGGCTTGACCCTTAGTACCGCGATCGAGAGTCTGACTGCAACCGCCCCTGTCGAACCTTTGAATCCAAGCTGAGATTGAAGCCCCTATCAATGATGCGTTCATCATTGGCTATGCGGTGATCAGCAGCATGGAGTGGTTCACGCCGTATGCACCAAGTGTGGCAGGTTTGATTTAAGGAGGGGAGAAACATGGCAGACAACAAGACAAAACGACTTCTGGACTACAATCGCCTTTTTCTTGAGCTACAGCAGGCAATTATTGAGGAGTATAAGATAGAACAGAGACTTCTACAGGAAGAGGAACATGTCGAGACTGCTGATGAGGGAAAGGAATTTGCCAAGCTACGCCGAATGATGAAGAAGGAAAAGGATGTCAAGAAAGTTATTCGTGACCTCCTTGTTTTGCAGGAGGCCACTACTCATGCAGTCGCCTATCTCTTGGCAAAGAACAATGAACGCCTGATCGCCCTGTTCTCGGAAAAGCTAGAGCAAAGCTGATAAGCGGCCTGACATACAAAACACAAGCGTGTGTGTGCTCCATTCCAGAAACAGGCCTCCCCTGCACACCACCACACCTGCGAGACGCCGTTGGGTTGGAACGGCGTCGGTTCAGGCCAGCCAGAATGCCAGCAGGTTGAGCACCCAGAAGGGGATCATGCTGGCTATCCAAACGCCAACAGCTCTGGATGTGGATAGGTGGAGAGCCTGCCTTAATGCAAGTACCTGCGCAATCAGCATCCAGATGGTCACGACGAGAAGAACAACGATGCCTACGTAGGGGAGAAGGGACAAGAAGCCTATCAACCCGGGCGAATTGGCAAACCCCACTGCTCTTAGCACTCCGCCATAGGTGGCCGAAGCGCCCTCTTGTCTGAGTATGGTCGTGCCCAGCCAATAGGCCAGCAATGACCAAACGAGCCAGCCGACTATCCCGCCCACTACGGGGCCGAGGAGAAGCAATACGAGTTGGTTCCAATCCACGTCTGTGCGAAGTATGCCGGAGATGGTTTCCAGACCCACGCCCACAGCCAACCCAATGCCCAAAGCCAGGCTGGACAGCCCCACGGCAAGGAAGGCTTGTATGTTTGCCGTTGCATCTGCCTTGACCTCATCGTAGAGACCGGTTTCCAGTCTCACGGCACGCAGCATTCTGGCTTCGAGGGAAATTTTCTCGGTATCGTGTTGTATCATGACTATTCCATTCGGGGTGCAGTCCCATCGACGCCGCGAAGCTGCCACCAGATTATAGCAGAGAAGATTGCCTCGATAGAGTCATTGCGTCAAGTGATCCACTTTCGCGGTCGGAGAGTCAATTTGTCTCCTAGGGGGATAAATCCCCTACTGGTAGTGCACCCTGTCTGTCACATCCAGGAACTGGTACGGATGGCTGTAGTCCACATAAGCGTAACTCACATCGGGCAAGAGCCCGAGGTGAGTGCCGAAATAGAGATCAAAGGCCAGCCTGAAGGAATTCACCGGGGTTATGGATGGATACAAGGCGCTGCCGTCCACCCCCGGCAGATAGTAAGCGTTCAGTATCCCCATCTTTTCCTTGATTTCCATGTCGGTAGCCTCTTCCCAATTGAAGGTGCGCATAGTGGCACGGTATCTCTCCGGGTATGGACCTTCATCTGCCTGCAGTATGATGATGGGAGCCACTTCGGATTTTGACAGCAGTTGATCGACTAACTCTCTGACCATGTCGTCAGTGGCAATCAAGGCGGAGACGTAGTTCTCTTCGTGGCTCCTGTTGTGGCTTTCCACAGGCGGAAGGTAACTGCCATCGGCCTCAAATGTATACGGCGGATGAGAAATCATCATATGGGCAAAAGTAAAAGTAGGTTCCTCCATTTCGGGTATTTCGGCCATCTTCTCAAATTCAAACAGGGTTCTCTTCCACTGCCTCATATGCACATCGTCAACAACGCTCAGTTCTGTACAGACACCGTAGGGCATAGTGCTGATCAACAAGACCTCCGAGAACTCGGTGGCCCAAGCAGAGTAGTTGATGTTGATGTCAGCGAATCCATTTTCTCTCGTGGGTCCCCACCAGGAGCCAACATGTATGAACGTGTATCCTGCGGACTTCAGCGAGCGCTGCACTGCATTATCTTCCATCTTTGTGTTCAATGGGAGCAGATCGCTTGATTCCTCATCCATGTAGTCGATGTACTCCATGTTCAGAGATGAGGCCAGGGACTCCGACGTTCTCACATAGTTGGCTGCGCTTTCAGATGCCACATAGAATCCCTTGCTCTCCAGGTAGCTGATAAAATCGCTGTTATCAAAGTCGTAGACCTCCGTCAGTGTACTGGCACTGGCATATCTCTCCAGAACGATGTAGTAGATATCTGGCAGAGGCTGAGCTGCTGCCGGGTCCGTCTGCAGCCTGATTTGACTGGAAGCGAGATCCTGATCATCGGTCAGCCTTCTGACTTCGTTGATGCCGATTCTTACCGAAGAAGTCAGCAGCAGGACGATAGCTACAACGTTTAAGATGATGGTAGGGTAGCGCAGGGTTTTGCTTGTTCTGGCAATCAGATACAGGAGATAGGGATATAGCAAAGCCCACATGAGGAACAAGAGGACTCCGCCTGGATAAGGGCTACCGATTCCCCACCACTTCAGCAGGGTAAAAACGTGGGCGGTGGAGTACAACAACACCAGGAATAGAAAAACGATGAGCCCGGCCTTGTTGATACTTCTGCAGAGCAACCATGTCGACACGAACATCAGCAGGGCAAAAGCCAGGGCAACCACAAGGGGCACCCAGACCATGGACAGTGAAAGCACCTGCGCATTGTAGGAGTACACAGCGAGGGTAGGGAACGCTGCCATCACAAAGGGATGGATGACAAATGCGTTCTTCAACGAAGCACCTTCCAATGCGTCAGATGAAGAACCATCTCGGAATCATTGATTGGCTGAGAATGTTCGATACCGAAGTATTCCATGAAGTCATACTGGAAACCTTGCTGTGCATAGCTGGAGAAGAAGTCGGCGATCGAGACTCTCTTGATCTACCCTGATCTAATTGGTCTTTACCCGGTTGGTTACATCCAGAAATTGGTACGGGTGATTGTAGTCCACGTAGGTGTAACTCACATCGGGCAAGAGCCCGAGGTGAGTGCCAAAATAGAGATCAAAGGCCAGTCTGAAGGAATTCACCGGGGTTATGGATGGATACAGGAGATTGCTGTCCACCCCGGGCAGATAGTACGCGTTCAGTATCCCCATCTTTTCTCTGAGTTCCTCTTCGCTGGCTTCCTCCCAATTGAAGTTGCGGACATCGGCCATGTACCTCTCCGGATATGGACCTTCATCTGCCTGCAGTATGATAATGGGAGCCACTTCAGACTTGGACAACAGTTGGTCAATCAGGCTTCTAACCATGCTGTTGGTGGCGATCAACTGGTTGACGTAGTTGTCTCTGTCGCTCCGTTTGTTGGCTTCCTCGGGCGGCAGGAAGCTGCCATCGCTGTCAAATACGTAGGGTACGTGAGGAACAAGCATGTGGGCAAAAACGAAGGTCGGTTCCTCCATTTCTGGTATTTCGGCCATCTTCTCAAATTCGAACAGGGTTCTGTTCCACTGGCTGGTGTACCCATCCTCGATAAGACCCAGTTCTGTACAGACACTGTATGGCATGACGCCGCTAAGCAGAGACTCCGAGAACTCACTGATCTCAGCGTTGTAGTTGATATTGATATCGGCGAAGCTGTTCTCCCTCGTGGGTCCCCACCAGGAGCCCACGTGTATGAACGTGTACCCTGCTGACTTGAGCGAGCGTTGCACTGCATTGTTCTCCAGTTTTGTGTTCAATGGGAGCAGATCGGTTGATTCCTCATCCATGTAGTCGATGTATTCCATGTTGAGAGACGAGGCCAGGGACTGAAGCGTTCTCACATAGTTGGCGTTGCTTTCAGACGCCACGTAGAACCCCTTGCCGTCCAGGTAGTCAACAAAATCGCTGTTATCGAAGCCGTAGAATTCCTCCAGGGTACCGGCGCTGGCATACCTATCGAGAATAATGTAGTAGATGTCCGGCAGCGTTTGGCTTCCTGAGGGGTCAAGTTCCACTACGGTCTCAGTTCCCAGAGAATCCTGATCGACACCCAGCCTTCTGACCTCATTGACTCCGATCCTGACTGAACAACTCAACAATAGGAAGACAGCCATGACGTTCAGGATGATTGTGGGGTAGCGCAGCGTTTTGCGCGATCTCAAAATCAGATAGGCGACATAGGGAAAGAGCAAAGCCCAGATGAGGAACAGGAAGGCTCCGCCTGCATAGGGGCTGTCGATTCCCAACCACTTGGTCAAGTCAAACACATAGCCGGTGGAGAACAGGAGTGCCAGGAACAGGGACACGATGATTCCGGCCTTGTTGGCATTCCCGCAGATCAACCATGTTGGCAAGAACAGCAGCAGGGCGAAAGCCGAGGCAACAGCCAGAGGCACCAGAGCTGTAGAAAGCGAAAGCTCCCTGGCATTGTAGGTATAGAGGACGAGGGTTGGGAAAATTGCCAGTATGAACGGATAGACGATGAAAGACTTCTTCAAGGCAACCCCCTGCGCTGCATCAAGTGAATGATCCTTGTGGAGTCACTGACCAGCCGAGAACGCTCAATACTGGAGCATTCAGCGAACCAGTGCACAGAGTACTGCTGCCGCTTGCGTATAGTCGATAAGGTTACATAGCACATAACAGCTTAGAATACAGCCGACCAACGCGTATTGATGGTAGCACATGGTGGCCACGAGGTCAATCGATGGTGAGGCTGGGGTGGTGTCCCACGGCTTCCAGAAGCTGTGCGGCCATTCGATCTGCAAAGGGGTCTTCTCTTGTCCGTGATACAGCCCGAGGGCGGGTCAAAGGGCCAGTCCATATCCTACGTTCCAGGGTAGTAGCCATCGCTGAAGACACCGACACCTTGGTCTTGGAACCGTGAGATTCCGTCAGCATCGTTCAAGCTATGGACATAGACCACAGCTCCAGCGTCGTTCATCTGCTGCTTGAATTCAGGTGTGTACTGTCTGTTCCACCGCGTCATGACCACGCGAATGTGGCTGTCCTTGACGAATTCAATGATTTCACTTTCGCTCATGTGCCAGAACCAGGATAGGTCAGGAGTGCATCTGCAGACAAAGGTATTAAGCATATAGTCTTTGAAAGGGTATATCTTTGCCGCCTCGTACAAATGGCCCGGCCCTGTTATCAGTGGAATCATCCTGTCCAACACTGAAGGATGCCTTTCCCTGCCCTCCGACACGAGAGTTCTGAGTATCTCGTAGTGAGCGCCCTTGGTGTTCAGAATGAAATATGCGTCTTCATGTTGGTACATGAGATCCAGCAAAGCGCTCCCGGTCAGTGGCGTGTATTTGTTCAGACACAGCCTGCCTGCTAATTCATCAGCGGTAGTCTTCTTGAACGATTTGTCCAGACCGTACTTCCATTCGTTCCCATCATGAGCACAGAAAACCGAGCCATCCTTGAGAAGTACCAGATCAACTTCAAAAATCCTGAAGCCCTTGTCGTAGTTCAACAGGAAAGCTTCTCGACTGTTTGTATAGGTCTGGCCATCTATGCCGCCAAGAGCGTGGGCGACGTACCCGTAAGGTTCGTAGTTGTCCCGCAGGTTCTGGGAAGTGAACAGGGTTGAAGGCTCAAGTTGAATTGGATACCTGGAACTTTCATAGTGAGGGACGAACAACAAGCTCGCGATCACAGTGATTACTGGTGCTATTGATAGCACCAGTAGCATTGGCCTCCCAATAATCAGCCTCACCTCAGACCCCGACCTCCTTTGTCATGGTGAGCATATAGTATCTGTAGACGGCCGTCATTGGCAATGACGGATCCGCCTCGGCAGTTGACTCAGGCAATGGCCCAACGGTAGGATAGGGGACGAGAATGGATAACCTGCACTCCAAGCCTCAAAATCGGACCAGGGCTTTTGCCCTCTGTGTATCTGCGTACGCCCTGGCACTGTGTATTGGAATCCTGGTCGGATATGCACTTGGTGACCGACATCCAATTCTAGTTGTCCTTGTGGCAGACGTCGCTGCCACCCTGGTAATCTATGTATTCAGCCGCAGGTTCCAGAACGCAAGTTTCTATGATGCATACTGGAGTGTTGCTCCTTTGGCTATTGCGCTCTACTGGATGTTGGCAACCGCGTCGGAGAATGCCATTGTTGCCCGTCAAATAGTGGTTGTGACTCTTGTATTCCTTTGGGGTTTCCGATTGACATACAATTGGGCCAGGCAATGGCAGGGACTGAAGCATGAAGACTGGCGCTATACGGATTTCAGAAAGAGATCCAAGGGCTGGTTCTGGCTCGTCGATCTGGTTGGCATAGAACTGATGCCGACCTTGGTTGTTTTTCTGGGGTGTCTCTCCCTCTACCCCGCGCTGTCTGTTGGAGAGAACTCCTTCGGACCGCTCGATGGCATCGCTATCGCCATCACCGTCGGTGCAATTATCATCGAAGCGACAGCCGACGAGCAACTGCTGAGATTCGTCCGGTAAAAGCACCAACCCGGGCAGATCATGGCCCCAGGGTTGTGGGCCTATTCAAGGCATCCGA
>JBGOWL010000150.1:0-4765 GCA_041478585.1 Dehalococcoidia bacterium
CCATCTTCGAAGTGTATCTACCTACACAATGATGCAATGGTCACTAGAAACCCGTAGTGCCTACCATGGATACTCTGGAGGAGTATGCGCTCCACTGTAGCCTGGTGCTTGATATTACACGGTTACGTGTATTTCGTCAAGCTCTTCGAGGGTTCATTTGCCTGTGGGTGTCGTTCTGTAGTTGAAAGTTGCTTTCTCGGCGATTATTGTGAGCAAAGTGGATGAAGTACCGCGAGGCTTGTACATCCCTGTCTCCCACTCGCTGATGGTCTGCTGTCGAGTGCCCAGTTCATCAGCCATCTGCTGTTGGGTGAAGCCCAAATGCTGTCGCAAAGCGCGGATTTGCTCACTATCCCACCTTAGCTGCTTTCTTTTCATGAACAAGCTATGTTAAACGAGAGAATCCAGCCTGGTCAATAGAAAGAGTCTTACCTTGGGCGGATTTCGCTTCTGGTGTATTCTATCATTGTGCTAGGGATGCTAGGGCTTCTTCTACTGACAGAGTGTTCAGGATATGCTTGGCTTCGCACCAGCCCCGACGGGCCATCCCCACACCGAATCGCATGTACAGCAAGTGCTCGGTGCTATGAGCATCGGTGCCTAGAGCAAGCTTTACGCCAAGTTCCCTTGCCCTGAAGATATGGATATCTCTGAGATCAAGGCGATCTGGCATGGCGTTGATCTCCAGGGCTGTGCCGGTTTGGGCTGCAGCGCGGAAAACGGTCTCTGAGTCCAGAGCGACAGGCTCTCGTTGGCCCAGCAGCCTGCATGTGGGGTGGGCAATCATATCCACATGGGGGTTCTCTATCGCTCTAAGAACCCTTTGAGTAATTTTGTCTTGATCTTGCCCCATGGAAGAATGGACTGCAGCGATCACCACGTCGAGTTCTCTAAGAAGCTCATCGGCGAAGTCAAGGCTGCCATCAGCGCGGATATCTACCTCTGTGCCGGTAAGGATATGGATGTCCTCCAGCCTTTCATTTAGCCTTCCGATTTCTAGCATTTGTTCTCTTAAGCGTTCTTCATTCAAGCCATGCGCAATTCCTAGACCTCTGGAATGGTCGGTTACCGCTATGTACTGATACCCCAGGTTGCGAGCACCTGTGGCCATAGCTTCTATTGAGTCACGCCCATCGCTCCACTCCGTATGAATGTGGAGGTCCCCTTTTATGTCCGAAATACCCAGCAGCTCCGGGATACTGTTCTCTGCCGCTTTTTCAATTTCGTGTTGCCCCTCTCGCAATTCCGGTGGGATAAACTGGAGCCCTAGCCGATGGTAGAAGTCCTCCTCTGCTGCGAATTTCTCCAATCTCCCATTCTGGAGGTCGGTGATACCATATTCGCTCAGTTTGAGTCCCTGCCGCTGTCCTCTTTCTCTCAGCACGATGTTGTGCTGCTTGCTTCCCGTAAAATACTGGAGCAGTGAGCCGAAGACGTCGTGCTCTACTACTCGAAGGTCGACCTGAAGATCCCGATGAGTGACCACGCTTGCCTTGGTTCCACCTTTAGCCAGGACCTCCTTCACTTGAGGTAGCCTGGTGAAGGCCGCAATGACTGCCTCGCCATCATCTGCAGTCCCCATGAGATCGATGTCTCCTATTGTCTCATTGAAGCGACGTAGACTTCCTGCAGGAGTGAGATTGCGTATGTTGGAGTGCTGCTGGAGAGACACCATGATATCTTCAGACAGCGGGAGAGCTACCCCAATGGGAATTCTTTGTTCCTTGGTGCGCACCGACCTGAGGTGGCGCAGAATATTCTCGGCTGTCTTCTCACCAAGGCGGGACAATCCGACCACTCTGCCATCAATGATTGCTGCCTCGAGATCCTCTAATGACTTTATCCCGAGTTCGGTTGAAAGCCGCATGGCTGTTTTGGGGCCGATGCCCGGCACCTGGAGCAGTGAGATGATTCCTTCGGGGAATTCAGATCGAAGGTCTTCGTAGTACTTGAGGCGTCCGGTAGTCAACAATTCTACGATCTTTTTCTCGATCGCATCCCCTATTCCGGGGACTTCTCTCAGCTTGCCTTCCTTCGTGAGTTGCGCTAACTCCACTGACAGATGCTCAATGGAGCGGACAGCCTTCTGGTATGCCCTGACTTTGAAGAGGGTTTCGCCCTTGAGTTCGAGGAGATCAGCGATGTTTTGAAATACCTGGGCTATCTCGCTGTTCTTCATTCATTTGCCGCAGCACTTCTTGTATTTCTTGCCGCTGCCGCAGGGACAGGGGTCATTGCGACCTATGGTCTTGTTGGCAGGAACCGCATTCCGTTTGTTGGCCTCTGCCTTTGCGGTCTCTTTCTTCACGATATCCACACGGTAGATGGTGTTTACCAGGTCATGCTGAATGTTGGCCAGAAGACTCTGGAAAAGAGCGTGCCCCTCTTTCTTATAGGCAACCAAAGGGTCGTTTTGTCCCACAGCCTGCAAGCCAATTCCCTGGCGCATGTGGTCCATCATGGTCAAGTGTTCTGTCCACAGGTTGTCCATGACCCGCAGCATCACCAGGCGCTCCAGTATGCGCATGTTGTTGGCACCGATCTCCTCTTCTTTTTTGTCATATAGAGAGGCTGCATATTCGATCAGTTTTCCCTCGATCTCTTCTGGGCGCAACTGTGAGATTGTCTGGCTATTTAGCTCGGGAGGTAGAGGCATAATTCGGTTTGCGTCTTCCAGTAAGCCATCTATGTCAGGTTGCTCTCCATCAATACGTGCTGCCACGAGCTGGCTGAGTTCATCGCGAATCATGGACTGGATATGGGTTTTGATATCAGTGTTGTTGAGGATTTTCTTTCGTTCTTCGTAGATAACCTCTCGATGTTTATTCACCACGTCATCGTAATCAACTAGATGCTTGCGGATTTCAAAGTGATGGCCCTCAACTCGAACCTGAGAACTCTCGATAGCCTTGCTCACCAGCGAATGCTCTATAGGAATATCTTCCCCAATGCCTGCCCATTCCATGAAGCCTCTAACTCTATCACCACCAAAGCGGCGGACCACATCATCCTCGAGGGACACGTAGAAGCGCGAGCTTCCCAGGTCTCCCTGACGCCCCGAACGGCCACGGAGTTGGTTGTCGATGCGTCTGGCCTCGTGCTTCTCCGTACCGATAACGTGAAGCCCTCCGAGATCCATGACCTGCCTATGATTCTCAAGCCAATCGAAGAACCGTTTTCTTCGTTCCAATAAGACTTCGGCAGTAGTCCACTTGCCTTGCTTTGCATTTTCTCTAGCATCTATCAGAGATCTAATCCTCTGAAGGATAGAGGGCTTTTCAGCTTTAGAGAGATAGGTCTTCAACTCTTCATAGATTTCGTCAGCCTGTGAGTCAATTAGGGATTGATATTTCTCAAGGCTTGCCTTTAGTATCTGTTCCTGCTGATCAATTTCTCTGGTTATTTCAGGCAACTTTGCATTATCCGATTCATTCGAGGCTTCCTGATAATCGCGCAGTTTTTGTCTTATTGTCTCCTCTTGAAGGCTTATGGCATTTCTTGTTTGTGTTAGATTCTCTAGAAGAGCCTCTTCCCAACCCTTAAAGACCTGTTGTTCCTTAAGGAAAATGACTCCCTGATCAATGAACTCCGTAGTTTCTTTTAAGATGTAGTCGTTTACATCATTATACGGTCTATAGTCTTGCGGCTCACCGCCAAGGATGATATCGACACCTCGTCCTGCCATATTGGTGGCTACTGTCACCGCCCCGAGCTTTCCTGCTTGGGCGATAATGGAGGCTTCCTTCTCGTGGAGTTTGGCGTTTAGTACCTGATGAGGTATTCCTCTCCGCTGTAACAATCCGCTGAGGAGTTCTGATTTCTCAATGGAGGTGGTGCCTATCAGCACCGGCCGCTGCTCGGCGTGGAACTTCTCTATCTCATTGCATACGGCTTTGAACTTGGCTTCCTCGGTCTTGTATATTTGATCAGGGTAATCATCGCGAATCATTTCTTCGTTCGTGGGAATGGCCACCACTTCGAGTTTGTAGATCTTCTCCAACTCCTCAGCCTCGGTAGCTGCCGTCCCGGTCATCCCAGCCAGTTTCTTATAAAGACGGAAGTAGTTCTGGAAGGTAATAGTCGCCAGAGTCACGCTCTCTCTCTGTACCTTCACCCTTTCTTTAGCTTCGATGGCCTGGTGTAGTCCCTCGGAGTATCTTCGCCCCGGCATCAAGCGTCCGGTGAACTCATCGACGATGACAACCTCTGGCCCATCCTTCCCCTTAGTTACGACGTAGTCCTTGTCCCTCCTGAAGAGAACGTGAGCTTTGAGGGCGCTTTCCAAGTAATGCGTAAGAGCATAATTACTGGGATCGTAAAGATCTGGAGAATTGAGCAAGCCTTCCTGTTTAAGTAACCTCTCCATCTTAGCTATGCCGTTATCCGTAATGGAAACTGCGCGCAGTTTCTCGTCTACGGTGTAGTCTGTTTCCTTCACCAACTGAGGTACAAGGCGAGCGAAGGTGGCATATTTTTGTGCTGATTCCTCAGCCGCACCGCTGATAATAAGGGGAGTACGGGATTCATCGATGAGGATATAGTCTACCTCGTCCACTATGGCGTAGTTTAAGGTGCGCTGCACGCACTGGGAGAGGTCGATCACCATGTTGTCGCGCAGGTAATCGAAGCCGAACTCGTTGTTAGTACCATAAGTGATATCAGCCTCGTAGGCCTGGCGGCGGGATACAGGTCGCAGATGACGCCATCTCGGATCTCCCGAGTCGTAGTCGGGGTCATAAACGTAAGATGAAGCCTGGGGACTGGC
>JBGOWL010000182.1:0-4187 GCA_041478585.1 Dehalococcoidia bacterium
ACTGGAAGCGCTGCACCAGTTCGGCGGTGTCAGTAAGCTCGCTGTAGGCGTTGGCTAGCTCCAGCCCACCTATGAACACCTCGGCGCGTTCGGCAACCAGAGGGTCTTTGACCTTCAATCGGGCCATGGAAGCGTTGGCCGCGGGGTAGTCCAGAAGCACGCTGGGGCGATTCAGTGGGAAAGTCGGTATCACTCTGTCCACAAGGTCGATATCGAAGCGCTCTGTATCGGGGTGAGAGACAGGGTCCCAGCCGGCGGAATCAAGGAAAGCCTGGCTCACCGTTATCCTCGGCCATGGCGGGGTCAGATCGATCTCATTGTTCTGGTAGCGAATGGTTGATCCTAGCCCAAGGCTGGCAGTGACATGCAGTATGAGACGTTCGGTATCCTGAACAATTTGTGTGTAGTCGGCATCGAGGCGATACCATTCAAGCATGGTGAATTCCGGGTTGTGCAGTTGACCTCGTTCGTCCTTGCGGAAGCAGTGGCAGATCTGAAACATATTCCCGTATCCACCCGCGAGCAACCGCTTCATGTGCATCTCGGGGGATGTTGATAGAAACCAGCCATCTGCTCGAAACGGCGCAATGTAGGGTTCCGGAGCAACCGTTGGAACCAGCAGAGGTGTATCTACTTCGAGGAAGCCTTCGTTCCGAAAGAAGGCACGGATGCTATCATGAATAAGCGCTCGGCGCTCGAGATTGGTCTTGATTTGGGTGAAGCGCTGGGATTCTGCTTGAGCCACTGCCTATTTCTTGGTACCAGTGCGTTCCACATAGGTGCCAGTTCGGGTGTCTACTTTGATCATATCTCCCTCTTTCACAAATGGAGGCACTCCCACTGTGGCACCTGTTTCCAGGGTGACCATCTTCTGTTGGGCGGTAACCGTATCCGTTTTTGTGGTATAAGCACTTTCTGTGACAGCCAGCTCGACGAACTTCGGCAAGTTGATGTCGATAATCCTGCCGTGCATTATGAGAATGGTAACCATGCATCCTTCCTTGAGGAAGAGTGCCTTTGATCCGATCTGTTTTTTGTTCATGGGGTGCTGCTCGAAGGTCTCGGTGTCCATGAATACATAGTTCCCACTCTCTTCATAAAGGTACTGCATCTCGTGGCTGGTGACGCTTACCTCCTCGACTCTATCTCCTGAATGATAGGTTATTTCTCTTGCCATGCCATCGAACAGGTTGCGGAGCTTGAGGCGATATATGGCACGTCCCTTGCCAGGTTTCACAAAATTGACGTCCTCTACTACGAACGGAGCACCATCGATCATGAGCTTGGTATTTCTGCTTACCTCTGAGATTTCCGTCATTGCTGGTGTACTCCTTATCTTCCTGGAAGCCCCGATTCGTGATACCTATGCTGCTGGTTTCTTCGAGTACTCTATCAGAGACTCGAAGATAAGCTTCCCGTCTGTCCCACCGATTATCCCTTCACAAACACGCTCGGGATGGGGCATCATCCCGAGCACATTGCCTTCCCTGTTGGTTATGCCGGCGATATTACGCAGAGAGCCATTGGGGTTTGCTTCCCGGGTTATCTCACCGCCTGTGCCGGAGTATCGAAAAGCAATCTGCTTGTTTGCCTCCAGTTCCTGCAAGGTGTTTTCATCAGCATAATAGTTTCCATCGTAGTGTGAAACGGGGATGCGAAGCACTTGACCCTCTCTGCATTGCAGGGTGAAGGGGAGGGAGGCGTTTTCTACTCTAAGGTGGACTGACTGACACCTGTATTGAAGGTGGTTGTTGGTCATCAGGCAGCCGGGAAGCAAGCCCGACTCGCACAGAATCTGGAAGCCGTTGCAGATACCAAAGACAAGTCCGCCACGGCGGGCAAAACGCTCCACCTCAGCCATTATGGGTGAGAAGCGGGCGATAGCACCGGGCCGCAGGTAGTCGCCGTAGGAGAAGCCACCGGGTAGGATAACGCAGTCATAACCGGATAAGTCATTTTCCCGATGCCAGATATAGCTTACCGGCTGGGCCAGCATCCTGTCTATTACATAGTAGCAATCCTTGTCACTCCACGTGCCGGGGAATACTATGACGCCGAACCTCAACTTACTGCTTCTACCAATAGACTAAATAGGAGATGAAGATGGTCCTTGAAAGTTCTCTGCTGCTCTTAATCAAGGTCACAAACCAGCAAGCAATTCTGAGACTACGCTGCTTACCTCAGCGCCTTCGGCCTTCCCTTTGAGCTGGGCCATAAGCTTGGACATTACCTTGCCCTTGTCGGCAGGGCCCCGTGCCTCCACCTCTTCGATCACCTTGCGAGCGGCCGTTATGATCTCCTCTCTTGACATCTGTTGAGGCAGATATGGCAGCAAGGCGTTCAGTTCACTTTCCTCTTTGGCCACCAGATCACTGCGGTTTCCCTTGCGAAAGGCGTCTATGCTTTCACGGTGCTGCTTGACCTGTTTATGGATAACGGTGATTATGTCACCGTCATCCATAGGCGTATCTTTCCCTTTGGCGATCTGGGCATTGGTGATATTGGCCATCAAAAAGCGGAGCACCGAAACACGGGTTTTGTCACCTGCCTTTGCGGCCTGGTTGAGGTCATCTCTCAACCTTTGTGTTAAAGACACCTAACCCTCTTTATTGTTGCTCTCTATCGTTCAAAGCTTCTGGAGCTTCTTCCGCTCTTGCGCCTCTTGGTAGCTTCCTTCTTCTTGCGCTTCACGCTGGGCTTCTCGTAGGACGCCCGGCGTCTGATCTCGGCGAGAATACCATCTTGCTGCACTTGCCTACCGAACCTGCGCAGCATGCTTTCGAAGCTTTCGTTCTCGCCAATATTTACATCAGCCACATATCATCCCCCCCTCCTGGTCAGGTTTTTTGTTTTGCTGTCTCCATAGTTGTCAGCGTAGTGTATTGTATCTTTTGGCGTGGAAAGCGTCAACTACGACTTGGTCGAAAACAGCGGACTATGGAATGGCAGTCACTCATGGGGGCTGGTGTTTGTGACGGAGGTGATTGCCGGGGCCCCGATTCTCCTCAGTATTTCCCGGGCAGCTATTACACCGGAAGCCGACGCTTGTACCAGGCCGCGGCTGACTCCAGCTCCGTCGCCGATGGCAAACATGCCGGGTATTTCTGTCTCCATGCTTTTGTTGAGTTGGAGCCGGCAGGAGTAGAACTTGACCTCGACCCCATAGAGCAGGGTGTGACGGGAAGCAACGCCCGGGCAAAGCTTGTCCATAGCCTGCAGCATCTCGACGATATCTTTGAGGTGACGGTAGGGTAGAACGAAGCTGAGGTCTCCCGGGGTGGCGTTTTTCAGGGTAGGCTTGACTATACTTCGCTCGATTCGCTCCGGGGTGGATCTACGTCCCTCCTGGAGATCTCCGAGGCGCTGCACCAATACACCCCCGCCGAGGATGTTGGCCAGGCGGGCAAGATACTTGCCATAGGCGATTGGCTCTCGGAATGGTTGAGTGAAAGACGTGCTGACCAGAAGGGCGAAATTGGTATTGCCTGTCTTGCGGTGAGCGTAGCTATGTCCATTAACGGTGATCACCGGGTCGCTGCCCCCGGTGGACTCCAGGGTTACCTCGCCGCCAGGGCACATGCAGAAGGTTCTCACGCGGTCATCGAAAGTCTGGGTGAAGAACTCCAACTTCGGCTCGTAGAGAATATCGGTTAGCTCTTCCAGCACTGCACTGGGCAACTCCACCCTCACGCCAACATCAACAGGATTGTTGTACAGGGTGAGTTTCAATCTATCGGCTTCCTGAACCAGCCAATCGGCCCCTTCTCTGCCCGGAGCAAGGATCAAGTAGTCGCACTCCAGTCGTTCACCGTCCTCGGTCTCGATTCCCTTCACCGCAGTATTGTCGGTCAAGATGGCAGAGCCTGTCTTCTCTACTTGAATCTCCACCTTAGCGGAAAGCGATTTCTGCATTGCGTTGATGATATCGCGACAGTGCTCTGTCCCCAGATGTCGAATGGGCACCGGAGTGAGACGCAGTTCTGCCATGCTTGCCCTTCGAGAGAGTTGCTCCACTTCCTCGCCAACGCCATATAGCTTGTCGGTTGCCCCGAATTGGAGATAGATACTATCCACATGGCGGATAAGTTCGCAAGTTTCCTTCTCGCCCAGGTGTTCCTTGAGGTGTCCTCCCACGTGTGGGGAGAGCGTCATCTTGCCATCGCTGAAGGCTCCAGCTCCTCCAAATC
>JBGOWL010000069.1:0-7133 GCA_041478585.1 Dehalococcoidia bacterium
CTGCGTAATAAACAGCATGGGCTGACTCCAGAGCAGGGATTATGCCCTCAGCTTCGCAGAGAAGCTTAAACCCTTCCAAAGCCTGATCATCAGTGACTGCCACATAAGTGGCCCGGCCAATGTCCTTGTAGTACGCATGCTCAGGCCCTACACCCGGGTAATCCAAACCGGGGGCAATGCTGAACGTCGACGCTATCTGACCATTTCCGTCTTGCAGAAGATATGACTTGGTCCCGTGGAGTACGCCTGCTTTGCCTCGAACAAGCGACGCGGCATGACTGCCACTATCCAGGCCTTTACCGGCCGCCTCCACGCCGATAAGGCGCACTGACTCATGTTCCACAAAAGGACGGAAAATACCGATGGCATTGCTGCCGCCTCCAACACAGGCGACTATGTAATCGGGAAGACGATGATACCTGGCCAGTATCTGCTCTTTTGCTTCCCGCCCGATTACCGATTGGAACTCTGCCACTATGCTCGGATAGGGATGCGGACCCACCACCGAGCCTAGCAGAAGGTGCGTATGACGTACGTTGGTCACCCAGTCGCGGATTGATTCATTGACGGCATCCTTCAGGGTACGGCTGCCAGTGGACACAGGACATACTTCAGCACCCAGTAGTTTCATTCGGAAAACATTGGAGGACTGTCTCTGCACGTCCTCTTCTCCCATATATATAGTGCATTTTGCCTTCAGTAAAGCGCACACTGTAGCTACCGCAACACCATGCTGCCCCGCCCCTGTTTCTGCCACTATTCTTTCCTTGCCCATTCGCTTGGCCAGTAAACCCTGCCCCAGAGCATTGTTGATTTTGTGAGCCCCGGTGTGAAGCAGATCCTCCCTCTTCAGCAGGAGGTTGACCCCGTGTGCCCTGGCAGATAGACCCCGAGCATGGTATAGGGGCGTGGGACGACCGGCATAGTCATGACATAGCAGCTCAAATTCGCTCCAGAAACTAGCGTCGGCACAAGCTGCAGCGAAGGCCTTCTCCAATTCATCGAGAGCGATCATCACTGTTTCAGGCACGAATCTACCCCCGTAGGAGCCAAAATACCCTTTCTCGTCAGGCAGCTTCAGTTTGCGTACCCCTTTCTTTACTCGACTATCTGACGTACTTCCACATTGTTCAGAAGAATCAAGTCTTCTTTGCCAGTTCAATGAAATCCTTGAGTTTAGCGTGGTCTTTTACACCCGGCTTGGCTTCCACACCACTGGATACGTCCACAGCATAAGGCCGCACCGCAGCAATCGCCTGACGCACATTCTCCACAGTGAGCCCACCGGCAAGTATGATCGGACCGTATTGTACAGCTTGCTCGGCAATCCTCCAATCGAAGCTTCGTCCGCTGCCACCTTTGAGCGGTGGATCATGCGTATCTAGGAGATAGGCGGCTACCTTGTAGGCCGGCAACATGGCCAGGATCGACTCATCCTTTACTGCGAAGGATTTGATAGCCCGCGGGGAAAGCGCCTCACAGTAACTGGGGCTTTCTGCCCCATGTAGCTGGGCTAGATCCAGGTTGCAGAACTTCATGACTCCTTCAACTTCTTCTATGCTGCTGTCCACAAACACACCTACCTTGCAGATGAAGGGAGGCAGTGCCCCCACGATGCGTGATACCTGCGCCGGTGTCACCTGCCTCGGGCTGGTGGCGAAGACGAAACCTAGAGCATCCGCTCCGAAATGCACTGCCGCTAACGCATCATCCGTATTGGTTATGCCGCAGATCTTAACCCTTACCATCTCCCACCTCCTATCCACTCCCCCTCAGTTCCCTGAGCTTGGCCTCGGGGTCAGGACTGGAAACCAAAGCTTCACCAACCAGGAAAGCATTCACTCCTGCCGACCGCAAATTAGATATATCAGTGAAGGATCGGATACCGCTCTCACTGACCACAGCAATGCTGGCCGGAATAAGAGGACGTAATCTCAGAGTTGTACCCAGGTCTACACTGAAGTCGGAGAGGTTGCGATTGTTGATGCCAATGAGAGTGGCATCAACAGACAGGGCATTGTCTAGTTCTGCCTCGGTGTGCACTTCCACCAGGGCTGCCATACCCAGGCCCTGTGCTACTTCTATCAACGCACATAGTTCATCTGGTGAAAAAAGCGATGCAATCAACAGAACAGCATCAGCACCCCAAACTCGGGCTTCATAGATCTGATATGGATCCACAATGAAGTCCTTGCACAACAACGGCAGTTGCGTCGCCTGACGCGCAGTAGCTAGATCAGCAGGGTCGCCCTTGAACCAGGTCCGCTCAGTTAACACTGAGATAGCTGCGGCACCACCTTTTGCATAGCTGGCGGCCATCACCGAAACGTCAAGTTCAGGGCAAAGCCATCCCTTGGACGGAGATGCCCTCTTGATCTCAGCGATAAGCCTGATCCCCTCTCCCCGCACTGCTGCCTGGAAATCACGAGCAGGGCCATACCTGTTCAAAACCCTCTCCAACTCAGCAAGGGGTTCTTGTCGTTTCCTCTCAGCCAGCCCCTTAAGGACATCATTAGCTATCTGATCAGTTATCATCATTCCTGCCCAGACTCTGACTGAAACGGACAAGCTGATCCAGTTTGTTCAGCGCCTTGCCACTATCTATGGATTCGGCTGCAAGTTCCAGGCCCTCCTTGAACCCAGACACCATCTCAGCAGCTACCAGCCCGGCAGCAGCATTGAGCAGAACCGTATCGCGTTTGGCACCTTTCTCTCCGCTGAGCAGTGCCCTCATCGCCATGGCGTTTTCTTCAGGCGTACCGCCTTTTATCTCGGTTGACTCAACCGAAGGCAATCCCAATTCCCGGGGGTCAAGATAATAGCTATTCACCCTGCTGTCATGAAGATGGGATATCTTGTTGCTTCCGGCGAGGGACAATTCATCCAGACCTCCTGCCCCATGGACCACCAGCGCAGAGTGTACACCGAGGATATCAAGTACCTCGGCCATGGTCTCCACCAGTCTTGAGTCATACACTCCGAGCAACTGAATCGAGGCTGAAGCTGGGTTCGTCAACGGGCCCAGAATATTGAAAATAGTCCTTATGCCTATTTCCCGCCTGGGAACGGCAGCATGTTTCATTGCTGGATGCAAAAGAGGCGCGAAGAGGAAACCGATGCCTATCTCATCGATACACCTAGCCATTTGTGCAGACCTGAGCTCGATTCTGACCCCCAAAGCCTCCAGCACATCGGCACTGCCACAGCGACTGGATACTGAACGGTTGCCATGTTTGGCCACAGCAACCCCTGCACCGGCGATCACAAAAGCCACTGCGGTTGAAACATTGAAGGTCTGGGCACCGTCCCCGCCAGTGCCACAGGTGTCCATCAGCGGACTCTTTGAAGTCACAACCTTGGTACCGTGCGCCCGCATGGCTCTGGCACATCCGGCAATTTCCTCAGCAGTCTCCCCCTTCATGCGTAATGCGGTCACAAAAGCGCCTATCTGTGATGGGGTTGCCTCTCCAGACATGATCTCGTTCATCACTGCCTCGGCCTCGCCTTGACTGAGACTCACCTTTTCTACCAGCTTGGCAATTACCTCCCTAACCATACTCGATATCCTACACTTGACCTTCAGCTTTCCAACGCTCGGCCAGGCAGACAGCATCTTCCAGAACCTGGATCTTGCTCAACGTTTCCTTGTACTCACTCATTGGGTCTGAGTCAGCTACAATACCTGCCCCACCCTGCAAATAGACTGTATCGCCTACCATGACTATAGTGCGGATGGTGATACAGGTATCCATGTTGCCACCAAAGCCAAAATAACCTACAGCACCAGCGTAAGGTCCTCGTTTTGTCCCCTCCAGTTCAGCGATTATCTCCATAGCCCGAACCTTGGGAGCACCACTCACCGTGCCTGCGGGAAAACACGCCCTCAGTAAATCGAAAGCGCTGTAGTCTTGGCCCAGATCTCCAATCACTGACGATACAATATGAATGACATGAGAGTACTTCTCTATCCCCATGAATAGTGGCACTTTCACACTGCCGTATCGGGATACCCTCCCAATATCGTTCCGTCCCAAATCCACCAGCATCGTATGCTCTGCCCTCTCCTTTGGATCGGCCAGCAGTCTCGAGATGGTCGCTTTGTCCTCTTCATCATTGCTTCCCCTGGGCCTGGTACCGGCAATAGGCCTTGTCTCTGCTAAGCCTTCTTCCAACTTCACCAGCATCTCAGGCGAGGAACCAATCAGCTGAAAATCGCCGAAATCGAGGTAGAACATGTAAGGTGAAGGATTGAGCATGCGCAGAGCTCTATAGATAGAAAAAGGCTCTGCCACCGTCTTGCGCCGCAACCTCTGGGAGAGCACGATCTGAAACGCGTCACCGCTGAGGATATACTCCTTCGCTACCTTGACTATGTCACAAAATTGAGAAGGAGAGAAATTAGATACCAGTGGTGGACTTGCCTGTGCACTGACTGGGAAGGACGTGCGGGGCTCTGGCATTAGGTCACTCCGCATAGCAGCAGCGATAGCCTCGATCTTGTCTGAGGCCTCTTGACTGGCCTGAACACCATCGGCAGCAACGTTGGAGACCACCTTCATTTTGTGCTGAACATGGTCAAAAATGACTTGGGTATCACTGAAAAGGAAGGCGGAGTCTGGCAAACCAAGCTCGTCATTAGAGCAATCCGGCAGTTCCTCGAAAGACCGCACCACATCATAACCCAGATAGCCCACGGCTCCTCCGCAGAAACGAGGCAATCCTGGGGCCTGAGCTACCCCGTACCGGGACAGGAGAGACTGAACAAGGTGCAAGGGATCGGGTCCTTTCTGGGGCCCTCCCAGGACTACCCTTCTGGTTCCCTGGCTATCGCGAATAACCCCCTCGTTTCCGGAAGTCTTCACTTCGAGATATGGGTTGGTGCCGATGAAGGAATATCTGCCTAGCTGCTCGCCCCTCTCTACGCTCTCCAGCAGGAAAGAAGGCGGAGTATTCCCCAGTTTTAGAAAAACCGACACCGGGGTTTCCAGGTCGGCAGGCAACTCCCTGACAACAGGTATCAAGTTGCCCTGTCGGCTATCGTTATGCAAAATATCCAGGCTCTCCATTCTCCGTCTCATTCCCAAAAAACAAGCCCTCCGCTCCTTTGAGGGGCGGAGGGCTTAATCCGCGGTGCCACCCCCTTTGGTCTCAGAAAGACCATCTCTTTTCAGGTACTGGAACAACGCCGTGTGCGTGTCCTATACCCTGGGTTATGATAACGGTACCCTTTCCGTCAGACCCTACTCAGAGTAACCTTTCGGGTTGCAGCTCCCAGGCCCATTCAGCTTCTGCGCCAGCGTCGGCTCACACCTACCCCGACTCTCTGTGCCTCGCTGGAAGCCTACTCTCCCTGTTCTCAGCCTTTCAACTATTCAAGTGGCCAGCATTATAGAATGACTGTAGTATACTTGTCAATGCCAGTCCCTTTCTGTTATTGCGAGGCATCCTTCTTGGGAAGGGTGCCGAAGCAATCTCAAAAGGGGGACGTGAGCTTCGCCAAGCGCCCCTCTAGGGGCGCGGTGGCATAATCCAAGGGGTTAAGCATGTCCGAGTTCGCATATGCTGGCAAAATTCTGAGGCTGGATCTGTCTTCGGGCGTAACCTGGGAGTCTGCCACCCTGGACTACGCCTGCCGATTCCTCGGAGGCCGAGGGCTGGCTGCCGGGATCTACTGGGATGAAGTCCCTCCTGAAGTCAATGCCTTCGACGCAGAAAACAGGCTCATATTTGCCACCGGCCCCCTGGCTGGTGTGCCTGTCATAGGTGGCTCCAGATGGCAGGTCTGCGGCAAATCTCCAGTTACAACTCCGGAGCACTTCTGCTATGCCAATCTGGGTGGACGATGGGGGGCTGAGCTCAAATTTGCTGGCTACGATGCCATTATTGTCCAGGGCAAATCCGAAAAGCCGGTCTATCTCTTCATTCATGATGGCATCGCCGAGATGAGAGACGCTTCTGCTATCTGGGGCAAGGGTGCTATCGAAGCTCGAGAGATACTCAAGCGTGAACTGGGAGGCTCAGCCAGGGTGGTGACCATCGGTCCTGCTGGTGAAACCATGGCCGTCATGGCCACCCTCCTCGCTGACAACGACGCCAGCGGTTCGGCAGGTCTGGGTGCCGTCATGGGATCAAAGAGACTCAAGGCCATCGTGGTCAAGGCCGCCGGGCGTGGAGTGCGGATCGCCCAACGAGACAGGCTGCATGACCTGATCAGCCACTATCGTGGACTGAAGAGAGTCCCTCTCAATACGTCATCCTACCGCTACTCAACGGAGTCAGTACCCAGCCTCAGCCATAGAATGAAGTCAGACCCCTGCTACGGCTGCCTTGGCTGTTTCAGGAAACTCTATCAAGCCGATAACGGCCAGATGGGCAAGTACATGTGCCACTCCGCTATGTTCTATCAGGCCAGGGCCATGTCCTACTACGGGGACTGGAACGAGGTTCCCTTCCACGCCACCAGGCTTGTTGACTCCTACGGGCTCGATTCCAAGGCCATTGATCTCATGGTCGACTGGCTTCACAAGTGCCATGAGGCCGGCATCCTCAACGATGCCGTTACCGGCCTGCCCCTGTCCAGAATGGGCAGCCTGGACTTCCTGGAAGGCCTGGTCAAGAGTATCTCCTCCCGCCATGGCTTCGGGGACGTCCTGGCTCAGGGCCTGGCCCGCGCTGCGGACTCCCTCGGGCCGGAGGCCAGGGAGCTGACCGAACAGCTCGGCTACATCTCCTTACCTCAGTACCGGGATATCTACGGGCCCAGGCTTTACACTACCCACGCCCTTCTCTACGCCCTGGAGCCACGACTGCCCATACAGCAGCTTCACGAGGTCGGCGCCCTCATGCCCAAATGGGTCCGCTGGGCACAGAACGCCCCGGGTGCCGTCGTCTCATCCACAGTGGTCCGCACCATCGCTCGGCGATTCTGGGGCAGCGAGCTGGCCGCCGACTTCTCTACCTATCAGGGCAAAGCCCTGGCGGCCAGGATGATCCAGGACCGACAGACGGCCAAGGAATGCCTCATTCTCTGCGATTACCTCTGGCCCATCACCGACCTGGAGTCGTCGGAGGATCATGTAGGCGACCCGACCCTGGAGAGCCGGATCCTCTCCGCCGTGACCGGTCACGAGATA
>JBGOWL010000174.1:0-4308 GCA_041478585.1 Dehalococcoidia bacterium
ACTCTACTCCCCAATAATGCTCAAGTTGCGCTTGGCGTTCAGAAGTTGCAGCCCGAGCAAAAGCGTTCCAGTTCCACTTTGAAAACCTGGTTCTCGTTCAATCATCCGTGGCGACTGGAATGGACGTCATCGATCGTATCCAGAAGTGCGGATGACGTAGTCAGAGCGACCCGGGATTTCCTGAAATGGCTTCAGAGGTGGACCCGATGGAAGGCTTAGACTCTGGAAGCCTGCCGTTCATAGCGAACCAGCAGTTCATTTAGCCTTGCCGGATTGCTGCTTTTGAGCATGGCGTTTTCCAGAGAAACGATGCCTTTTCGCACCAAATCGGCCATTGCCATGTCCAGTGTCTGCATGCCCTCTCGGCTGCCCATCTCTATGTTGGGCGGTATCTCGAAGATCTTGTGGTCACGGATGTGTCTCCTGATCACGTTGTTGGCAAGCATTATCTCAACAGCAGCTACTCGTCCTCCCCCGATGCGAGGCAAGAGCATCTGTGATAGTACTGCCTCCATCACTTGAGATAGCTGTAACCTAACCTGCTGCTGCTGGCCATAGTGGTACATGTCAATAATGCGGTCAATCGATTGCGCAGCATCGATTGTGTGGAGAGTACCAATCACCAGATGCCCTGTCTCAGCAGCCGTCATGGCGGTGCTGATGGTGTCTATGTCGCGCATTTCTCCAATGACAACCACATCTGGATCATGGCGGAGGGTGTGCATGAGAGCGTTGTGAAAGGATAGGGTGTCATCCCCAAGATCTCGTTGCCTGATAATGCATTTGTTGTTGCGGAACAGGTATTCAATCGGGTCTTCAATGGTAATGACATTTCGGCTGGCGCTGTTGTTGAGATAATTGAGCATTGCTGCCAGAGTAGTTGACTTGCCGCTGTTGGCGGGGCCAGTTACCAGGATCAGCCCTCTCGGCTTGAGGATGAGGTCCTTGCATATTGGCGGCAACCCCAACTCCTCAATAGATGGTATCTCAACTGCCACACGTCGGAAGGCAAGGCTTATCGTCCCTCGTTGCCATAGTGCGTTCACTCGGAATCGGGCCAACTCAGAGACACTGTAGGCAAAATCGAACTCCTTCTCCTTCTTGAAAGCTGTTCTTTGCTTCGTATTGGTGACCTGTTTGAAGAATGCTTCAACGTCATCTGGATCGAGCAGCGACGCATTCCCCAGTGGTGTGAGAGCGCCGTCGATTCGGAACACCGGTGGGCTTCCAACCGCGAGGTGCAGATCTGAAGCACCTTTGCTTACCATTAGTCTGAGGAGTGTATCTACTTCATCCATTGCTTCCGATGCTTCTATCGTGTCTACTACTTCTTCTTCCATTATGCTGCCTTTCGCTCTAAAAGCTCCAGGCATTCAATACCAATCAAATCCAGGTGAATTGGGACGGGGTTTCCTGGTTAGTATGCCACAATGACCTCACATTCGTATCACAGAGAGGCTCAAGTAACTAACGGAAGTTTCTCTTCTTGGCAGGACTGTCCGCTTAACCGCAGGTATGATATGAGAGGCGGAAAGCGGGATCAGGGAATGCGAATGCCAGAAGAATGGATGGCGGGAATCAGTCAATCGCCGAAACAGGTTCCTACGGCACGAGCAGCCTGGATCAGTGGGTGGTTCAAAGGTACTGTTCTGGGCCCTTTGGCTACTTCCTCCAAGGGGACTTTGATTAGGGAATCACCTTTCACTCCTACCATGTATCCGAACCTCTTGTTCTGCACCATATCGACTGCTTGAGTACCCAACCTCGTGGCCAGGACCCTGTCAAAGGGTGTTGGGGAGCCTCCTCTTTGGAGATGCCCCATGACCACGGTGCGGGTTTCAACCTCCATCATCATCTCAATTTGCGCTCCGAGAGCAAACCCTATACCTCCAAGGCGAATCGGATCCGGACTCTCCTTCACAATCCTCTGTACTGCTATATCTCCATCCTTAGGCCTGGCACCCTCGGCAACTACCACAATGCTGAATCGTCTGCCTTGCTCGTTTCGCTTCCTTACCCTACTGACTACACTGCCTGGATCGTACGGGATCTCGGGCATGAGGATGATATCACCGCCTCCTGCGATGCCTGAGTGCAGCGCGATCCATCCGGCACTGCGTCCCATGACCTCAACTATCATAACCCGGTGATGCGATTGGGCCGTGGTGTGTATCCGGTCAATACCCTCGGTGGCGATGTAGACAGCGGAGTCGAAGCCCAAAGAGATATCCGTGCCTCTCAGATCATTGTCGATTGTCTTGGGTATCCCAACGATAGGAACTCCCTGTCTGGAGAGCCTGCTAGCCGTGCTCAGCGTACCGTCTCCTCCAATACAGATGAGGCCATCTATGTTGAGGTTCGATATATTCTTAATGGTGGTTGTTGACATATCCTTGAATTCTAGTCTATTACGACTTTTCACAGGATATCTATAAGGATTGGATGTGTTTGATGTACCGAGTATGGTGCCACCCAGAGTGAGTATTCCAGAGACGTCGTCATACCCCAGTTTCCGATATTGGCCTTTTATCAGCCCTTCGTACCCGTCTTCGATTCCAATGACTTCGGCGCCGTATTCAAGAATAGCTTTCTTGGCCACAGCCCGTATGACGGCATTCATGCCCGGGGCATCTCCTCCCCCCGTAAGAATGGCGATCCTGGTCAATTTTGCCATGGGCAAACCTCCAATCTACATATTAAGCCACCTAAATCACAAATCAAACCACCGCTCTATGTTACTACCCTGGAAAGCCTTGATGGAGGGAAACAAATAAAGGACACCATGGCACCGAAGAGATTCCCGTTGCCCGTGAATGGCCTTGTGCTCAAATGCGGTTTGGCTGTTGAATTCGGATCGAAAGGGCAACGGGCGGAGGCAACCGAGATTTCAGCCCGTTTTGCAGTTCTTGGCTCTGCCCTACTTTGACGAGGTCTCTTTGAGGCCACCAATGAACCATCCGTCAACCCTGTCGAGGCGACCTCTCCAATACGGCACGGTTGGCAGAGGACGGGAGCCCAGTATGGTTACATCCTTCAGATGAACAAAGTAGGACTTGCGGGGCCCGGTACCCTCCAGGGCTGGTAGAGCATTCTCATCAGGAGAAGGAGCCTTCTGAGGGTACAGCTTCCTGGCCACCTCCTGGTAATGTTTTTCAATGGACTTTCCCAGCGTTTTGTGATCGCTTTCTGCAGCTCCAGAAATGGACTGGCCCACATGTTCCAGAAACTCGGCACCGCTGGTGATTGTCCCAGAAACCAGTGCCCCATTTACCATCAGGGTGACGGCTATCTGGAGGTTGCAGTCATTAGCCAAGGTCACCCAGTCTTCCAGGAATACGTCGCTGGTACGCACTCGGCTGGCTTCAGTTCTCATGTGTACGTCCTCCTCTCTGGTTTCCCGAACGAGTCACCACGCTATTGTATACCACTTCTGGGGAATTGTCTTCTGTTATGAGGACTCTTGCGGTGGCATTATACCATGCTCTGCCAAGGCCATCTGCATTTCTGCTCCCGCCGATTGTTCTCCACCCCCTTATGATAGGAATTTGTTAGATGGTCATGGTTTGCTGAGATACTGGCGTGATTTGGCGGTGGTAGACTTCCCTCCATGTCATGTTCTGCCAGTGCTGCATTGGCCGTGGCAAAAGTGAAGTGTCGTGGAACGACTGCTCTGGACACAGAATGACGTGGAGGTGATGGGGTTATGTTCAGGTGCTTAACCAGGAGGACCATCCGATTGGCTGTAGCAGCCGGTCTCATGGCGCTAATGCTTCTCGTCGGCCTGTCCTGCGCCAAGACTCCGGCTCCAACGGCCGCCTTCACCGGCGCGGTGACGGAAGGTGATCTGATCACAGACAAGCCTATTACGGGCCTTGCTCCGCTCACCATCAAGTTTACTGATAAATCCACGGGGGAGATCACTGAGTGGAGATGGAACTTCGGCGATGGGAGCCCCATCTTTTATGAACGGAACCCGTCTCATACGTACACCGTAGATGGTAAATACACTGTCCAGCTTGTGGTGAAAGGCCCGGGCGGTTCGGACCCGGAGGTGAAGACGTGGTTCGCCAACATCCTTTCGATCTCTGAGGCAGCGAATCAAGAGGTCAACCAGGCGCGGGAGGCCATCTCGAAGTGCATGACGGCAGCCGGGGTGACTCAGCTTGCTGCCGAGGTAGCAGGCTGGGATGGCAGCTCTGACAAAGTGTTGGCTGGTGGCGGCGCAAAAGATGCTGCTGACTACCTGACAAGGAAGCCTTTCAAGGCCAAATACGATGTAGCCCAGGATGGGACAATTTATGGCGGTGA
>JBGOWL010000062.1:0-7438 GCA_041478585.1 Dehalococcoidia bacterium
ATCGTAGGGGTCGACCAGCTTGACATGATACTGGCTTTTGAGCAGGCCGGGGACGCATCCGAACTGGTTCTTGACGGCACCGGTGAATCGAACCAGCGGATGGGTCTTCAGCTTGGGTAGATTGACCAGGCCATCCGCGTCCAGTACTCCATTGGCAACGACGAAGCTCTTGATCAAGAGCGCATCCTTGTGACTGACGGTTCTCCCCTTGTCGAAGTCGGCCCGTTCGATCCCCAGCTCATCAGCGACCTGCTTCATGCCGGCCCTTCCCATGTGCATCCCGCTTCTCCCGAAACTGGGGGAATCACCGTAGCTGACTCTGGCTCCGGCTTTCTTGAGCATTATGCCAACCGCCCTGAAAACTGACGGGTGCGTGCAGACGCCTTTTTCAGGGTTGGTGCCGTAGAGCACGTTTGGCTTCATCACCATTCTCTCACCCGGTTTTACCAGGTTTGAGACTCCGCCAATAAACTCCAGCCCCTTCTCCACAGCCGCGCGCACCGCCTCGTCATCGTATGTATCACACCTCACCAGGGCCACCTTTGATCTATTCATGCTTCCTTACTTCAGAGTTTCTTGCCATGTCAATGCACATTGTGCAGTGATCACACATATCCACCGCTGAAACAGCTCTACTTCCGTCAATGCTACCATGCTGGAATGATCTTTGATAACGACTTGCCACCTAGCTCCGGACAGCCTGTCAGGACCCAAAGGGGTAACCTTGATCCGTGGATTCCGCCATGCTTTGTGTCATTTCTACGGAATTGTCAACTGTACGCTGAGGGGCACGGCATGCCGTGCCCTGCCATCATTATGTGGCGTGAACCACGGATTCAGAGGGTGAAAGGAGGTGACAAAAGTCGCAGCCCCTTTCTGAAATGACAGGTAGAATCGCGGCCAAAGAGTAGGAGGTGATTGATTATGTGGTGCTGGAGAGAGAGTGCAGGATGGTGGATGCCCTTCGGGTGGATATTTATGGTTGTCTTCTGGGGAGCGATAGTTGCAGTGGGCGTTTGGCTGATCTCTAGATTGGTGAGGAGTTCCAGCTCTGGGACAAACACAACTGGAGGCAATGGCGCACTGGCAGCAGCAAGAGAGCGCTATGCCAGAGGAGAGATAACAAAGGAACAGTTTGAGGAGATCAAAGGAGATCTGTCCTAGTGGTTGTGCTCCAGGGGGCTGTAGCTGCCAGGATATTGCAGGGATCCTGTAATGTGGGGGATACATTTTGAGATTTGTTTGTGATTCGTTTGGGCTAGCATTAAGCCAGGAAGATGAAGGTCTATCTTGAACTGATTGGTGACAAGAGATGTTGCGCATGAGAACCAAGCATGCTGAGCGTGTGGACACCACCTCTAAGATAGTGAGTGTTCTCAATCAGGGAGTTCAGGTGGAGTACTCTATGATATTTCACTATCCTCGCCTTATCAGCCGGTTTCGGGATGTAGAGACAAGGAAGGTGTTAAGTAGACTTGTGAGCGAGTCCCTCGAACACGCTGACATTGTGGCCGATGCCGTGCGAGAGTTGGGAGGACAGCCTGTCTGGTCCATTGAGTCCTTCCCTGAACATATCGACCCACTAGAGATACTCCAGGTGCAACTGGAGAAAGAGAAGCTGGCTCTGAAGTTGTATCAGGAGGCCACTGACTTGGTTCCGCCAGCTAACCCGCTCAGGAAGACTTTCAGCAGCATAGCCAGAGCAGAGGAATTTCACATCTCGGCAGTCGAGGGTGTCCTTCACAGGCTGAAGGGTTGAGCTCGATTAGCAAAAACAGCCTCATCATTGCCTCGCTTATTCATCCGGCCATCCAAAATACCATCACCACTGAAGGTGACAGCCAACGGGCATAACATCAGATGCCCAGTTTTGCCCGTTTTGCTTCGATGTGAGCCAGTACGCCGTCCACTGCTTTGACAGCATCCGTTTCCACGTTCAACTGCCCGCCCGTCACCTGTTTGCAGTCTTCAGTGAGCAGCTTGACCAGATTCGGTGCCCCCGTAACCGCAGGGACAGGGTTGACGTACGTGTAGAGCCCCAGGGCCAAAGCAAATATGGCATCGATTGTGGCTTTCTGTTCCATGTATTCCGGTGCTAAAGCTGCAACAGGGAGATCTGGAATAGGAACGCCTCCCAGAGCTGCCGATATGGCTGCCAGCAGGTCTGCCAGACGACCGGTATCGGTACACGTGCCATAGCTGAGAACGGGCGGTATATTCAGCTTCCTGCATAGACCCTTGAGCCCCGGCCCCGCCGAATCGCTGGGTTCCAAAGCTGAGGACTGAAAATGCATCCCCTGTATTACCGAAAGGTCTGCTGTCCGCGGGCCTACTTTGCGCCCAGTTGGATTCTCTCAGCGATCTTCCTGGCAAAATCCCTGGTTTCGCCCAGATCGGTTTCTCTCTCCAGGACCTTCAAGACCGGCCCTATGGTCTCCATCCCGCAAACTCGAGTCATGGTGTCGGCCATGTTCTCGATGGCTTCACCGTCCCATCCATACGACCCAAATGCAGCTCCAATCTTCCCCTTCAGGTCAACCGTCTCCATTTCGGTGAGGAATGTCTTCATCGGATCTGTTACCTCACCGTTGTATTCCGGTGAGCCAAGAATAACAGCATCCACACCCTTCAATTCATCTGCCTTTGCCTTCGCGGCTTTCCTTAACGTCACCTCGATCCCGGAATCCTTCAGCACTTTCTGGATTGCCCTGGCCAGTTTCTCGGTTGTTCCCGTCCTGCTGTCATAGATTATGATTGCCTTGGACACTTCATGCCTCCGTGTGAAGAGCGTTGAGGTATTTCTAATGATAGGATCATATCTTCACTGATACACTGACAAGAATGCCACATGGTGCGAGGCATGTCAAGGCGCTGTGATTTCTATCCAATCCAAGCTTTGGGATGGTATGATGTCGTGGAGGAATTTGATCTGAATAGCCCTATGTCTGTCACAACATCATCCCGGACTGCATGCAAGGTGCGGCCATGCCACAAGTGAGGGTTGGTGATATCAACGTGCACTACGAGATCCACGGAGAAGGTGAACCACTTCTTCTGATAATGGGTCTGGGAAGTGACCTGTCTGGCTGGATGTTGCAGACTCCAGAGTTCTCGAGGAGGTATCGGGTAATAGCGTTCGACAACCGTGGCGTGGGTCGAACCGATGCTCCTGATATGCCTTACTCCATCGAGATGATGGCTGACGACACGGCCGGGCTTATGGACGTGCTGGGGGTTGATGAAGCGCACGTATTGGGCAAGTCAATGGGAGGATACATTGCCCAGGAGCTGGCCATCAGACATCCCGGGCGCCTAAAGAGCCTCATATTGGCATCAACCAGCGCCGGGCCCTATGTTCTGGAAACACACATCCTGGAGGCATGGGCTGGGGCAGTCATGGAGGGCATCAGCCAGAAAGCCTTCTTCCAGCTTATGCTCCCTTTCATCTTCACCGACAAGACCTTTGAGAACCCGGAAATGGTGCGGATGGCCATCGACATGATAGCAGGGCGTTCTTGCCCGACTCCAGACCACGCTCTTGCTCGCCAGTTCATCGCCTGCGTTGAACACTATGCCCGAGGTCGCCTCAGTCGGATAACCGCCCCAACGCTGGTACTTGCCGGGAAGGACGATCTCTTCGCCCCATTCACTTTGTCTGAAGAGTTGGCGGCCAGCATCCCGAACGCCAGGCTGGTCGTGCTGGAGGGAGGAGGCCATGCTCTCAACACGGACATTCCGGATAAGTTCAACCGGACGGTGCTGGAGTTCCTGGCGCAGATTGCCTAGATTATCCTTAGGGATTTACATCGTCCAAAATGGTATGATACTGGCTTAGTAGATTTGCGCCGTACGTATCGTAAGGGAGGAGACACCATGCTTCATATGGTCGTAGCAACCCATGGCCCGGAGACATGCGCTCTCTTGGTTCACGAGGTCGGGGACAAGGCTTTGACTGCCTTGGAACGGATGGACGAGGTGGCAAAGGGACACGGTGCCAATGTGGAGAGTGGCTGGAGCGACATGTCTGGCCATACTATCTACATGGTGATCGACGCACCCAACGCGCATATCGTCAATCAGATAATGATGGAACTGCAGTTCACGGACTGGAACAAAGTGGCCATCCACCCGGTGGTTGCTATGCGGGACATCGCACCGGCTGTGCGGAAGCGCAGTCGATAGCCATCTTATGGGAAAGCATGGCATAGTAGAAGCATCCTCTTCAACGATGAGTAAGTTCGCCGCCGGTGAAGGTGCCAGGGCAGCTCGGCAGGCGCACCGCTTCGTTCAGGGGTCGACAAGAAGGTGAAGGCAATGACAATTGATGATCTTTGCATTAACACCATTCGATTCCTGGCAGTTGATGCCGTACAGAAGGCTGATTCGGGCCACCCCGGGACACCGCTTGGCGCCGCACCAATGGCCTATGTGCTGTGGGACCGATTCCTGAAACACAATCCTATTGATCCGAAATGGCCGGACCGTGATCGGTTCGTGCTGTCACCGGGTCACGCTTCTGCTCTGCTCTACGCTCTCCTGTATCTCACTGGCTATGACCTTCCACTTGATGAAATCAAACGGTTTCGTCAGTGGGACAGCAGGACACCCGGCCACACGGAATATGGAGTCACCCCCGGCGTCGAAGCGACAACAGGACCCCTGGGGCAGGGATTCGCCAATGGAGTAGGAATGGCCATGGCTGAGAGATGGCTGGCTCAGCACTACAACAGGCCCGGATATGAAATAGTCAACCACCACACCTATGCCCTGGTCTCCGATGGTGATCTTCAGGAGGGTGTCGCCTCAGAGGCAGCCTCCCTGGCAGGCACTCTGCGCCTGGGGAAAATCATCTACCTCTACGACGACAACGATATCACCATCGAAGGCAGTACTGATATCGCCTTTGCTGAGAATGTGGCCCAGCGCTTTCAGGCCTATGGATGGCATGTTGTCGGCCCCATAGACGGCATGGATATCTCCGCGGTGGACTCGGCCATCCGTTTGGCTCGGGCTGAGATCGATCGGCCCAGCTTGATCATCTGTCGAACCATTATCGGATACGGCAGCCCCAACAAGGCCGGCACGGCTGCAGCACATGGTGAACCACTGGGTGAAGAGGAGGTCCGTCTGACCAAGGAACGATTGGGGTGGGCCTATAAGGAGCCATTTGCAGTGCCTCCGGATGCCCTGGCACATCTCCGGCAGGCGTTGGAACGAGGTCGACGTCAACAGGAGGAGTGGCAGCAGATGTTCAGGGCATATCAACAGGCCTACCCGGAAGAAGCCAGACAACTGGAGATTGATCTGAGTGGAGACCTGCCACAGGACTGGGACAGTTCGCTCTCTGATCTATTCGCGTCCGCAGATAAGCCTGTCGCCACCCGGGAGGCATCAGGCAGAGTGATGAACGGCATTGTGAAGAGAGTGCACGCGTTTACCGGCGGTTCCGCCGATTTGGCTCCATCCACCAGGACGCTGTTGAAGGATCACGGTCACTACGGCTTTGAGGAGCACTGTGACCACAACATACATTTTGGGGTGCGGGAGCATGCCATGGGAGCCATTGCTAACGGCATGTCATTGCACGGAGGCACTATCCCATACACGGGGACTTTCCTCATTTTCTATGACTACATGCGTCCCCCGGTGCGACTGGCCGCGATGATGGGAATTCGAGTGATATATATCTTCACTCACGACTCGATTGGCCTGGGTGAGGACGGACCGACTCACCAGCCCATTGAGCAACTGATGGGTCTGCGCGCCGTGCCTAACCTGATCACCATACGTCCCGCCGATGCCACCGAGACAGTGGAGGCCTGGAGAATAGCCATGGAGCGGCGCAGTGGTCCGACAGCACTGATACTGAGCCGTCAGACCCTCCCCGTGCTTGACCGCAAGGTTCTTGCCCCGGCCGTCGGTTTGCGCCGCGGAGGTTACATTCTCTGGCAGGCCTCACCATCACCAGATGCTATCGTGATAGGTACCGGTTCCGAGGTGCACATAGCCCTGGAGGCAGGGAAGCTGTTGAAGGACAAAGGCATCGCTGCCCGGATTCTGTCGCTGCCGTCCTGGGAGCTTTTCGATGGCCAGCCACCAGAATACCGCAACGAGGTGTTGCCAGGTGAATTGAAGACCCGCGTATCGATAGAGGCAGGCACGCCACTGGGATGGGAGCGCTACGTGGGGCTGGATGGAGTGGCTATCGGCCTGTCTCGCTTTGGAGCCTCCGCCCCGGCAAGGGTGATCTATGATCAGCTTGACCTGACCGCCAAGCGCGTGGCAAACGAAGTGGTGAGACTCTTGAATCGGCATCATTCGTAGTCAACCGGCACAGCACAGATCATAACCAGCGGTTAACTTGCTGATTTGTTCCTGTACTGGTGCTTCTCGTTGGGGAGTATCAGAGCGAAATCCCCTTTCCTGATTTCACGCTCTTCGCCACTCTCCGTTACCACGGCGCCCCTGCCCTCGATGACGTAGTTTATGTGTTCGTTCGGATGCGTGTGAAATGGAGTGTGACCACCAGGATCAAAGGTGAAAACACGAAAGGAGAACGAGGGGGAACCATCATTCCTGGAGATAGGCACCTGCTTGGAGATGCCCGAAGCGCCCTCCATCTTTGCGATCACCTTCTCAACGCCCTCCAGATGTACTACTTTCATGCTAAGAGCCTCCTCTTTTCAGCCTCGCCTGGACACCCTCGCTCTCAAGTTCCCTGATGGTGTCGGAGGCGATCCAGCGAGCCGCCTTCGAATCGATTTGCTGGATCTCTCTGGCCACAACAATTACAGCCTTGTTAAGCTTCGGATTCCTTTTGCCTATGTTCCTCAGTGCCCAGTTGACCGCTTTCTTCACGAAGTTGCGCTCGTCGGTAGCTCCTCCCACTATCACCGGAAACAACTCGATGAACCTCTCGTCCTTTGCCTTCTTGTCATGCCACGCAAGACAGGCTATCAATGCAAAAGCGGCTCTCCTGACGAACTCTTCTTCCCGCACAGACCAGTCGGTGATTTTCTTCCAGGCGAAGGGCGCCTTTTCGAAGAGATTCATGCACACCTGATCGCAAACGTCCCATGAGTCGATGTCCTTCACCCAGTCCTCCATTTGTCCCTCGGTCAGCTTCTCAGGTTCGTCGACCATAGACGCCAGGATTCTGGCATCGGCGATGCCGGTCCGCCACAAGTCCAGGGCAAGCTGGTGATCTCGACCGATTTCCTTGGCCAGTTTCCTCAGTTCGGGTATCGACACGCCCAGTCGCCGCTCAACCCCTATCCCATATCTGGCCATTCCCGCCAACTGATCAGGCCTGGCCTTGCTCTTGAGACTGTCGAGCACCTCTGCCACAGATGCCATGACTATCCTCCCATTTGGTGCCTGGCCTCTTGTTCGACTCAACGAGCCTGACGGTCTCCCCAATCCGCTTCTGCCTCGTCTG
>JBGOWL010000162.1:0-4593 GCA_041478585.1 Dehalococcoidia bacterium
CCCTCTGCAGCAGGTCTTTCTGCTCGTCAGTAACCTCACCGGCATACCCGCCCAGGACAGCCCAGAGGCAGCTCTGGGTAGCTGCCAGAGGGGCACGGAGGTCATGCGCCACCACGCTGAGAAAGCGGACAAAACGTATCTTTTCCTCTTGCAGGCGGACTACCTCCCGGGAGGTCTCGTCCAGATCCCTTGTTATCTCCGCGAGGACCTCTGACCTGAGCTGGTTCAACCTGATCAGCTCGAGCTGGATCTGCTTTTGTTGTGTGACGTTCCGCAGTGTGGCCAGCATGCAAGGCGTCCGGTCAGTATCGGCGAAGGGCGAAGAGATCACCTCGTAGGTCACACCTTCCGGAAAGTTGTATTCCCACCGCTCGGTAGCTCCCTTGATAACCTCCGGCAGCCTGCAGATCTCAGCGCACGGTTCATCATGGCCATGGAGGTGTTTGTAGCAGTAGAGGCCAGTCCCATCGCCGAACTGTCGTATCATGCTGGGATTCATGAAACGTATCTTGTAATCTGGGCCAATGATGGCGACCCCCTCCTCCATGGAGTTGAGAATCGAGATCAAGCGGTCTCTCTCAGTCTTGAGTAGTCTCTCGAGATACCTAGCCCATTCGGCCTCATTGCCCCCGGTGAAAGGACCGACGATGTTGCTGACCATGGCAACAAACCCCGTGAGCCCAGCTATACCAACCAGGCCTACTACAGGTGTAGCATGTGATCCAAGGCCATGCCAGAGCACTGCTCCAGCCCCGAGAAGGAGCATCACTGTGTGAACACCATCCCTTCGCAGCATCCTCCGGTGACCTCCGGAACAGGAAGGAGCTGATCCATGTACTATCTTCTCATATCGGAAGGCAGTCTGTCGATCAGCCTTCTCCCTGGCCAGCCGTTATCGGCGTGGTGGTTCTATCTCACCTCCTCAGGTGCGAGTCTCTTGTCTTTGCTGCCCACCTTTCCCCTGCGCGCCACACGAAGCAAGAGCCGCATGCCTCCGAGGTTCAGGTACCGTACTAAGGCCAGGGGCAGAAGAACTATCGGAACCATAATTACAAGGGCTCCGATCAGCTGCCATTCCATTTTTGTTCCTGCCTCCTTGATTCTCTGCTAGGAATCACATTAACACAAGGCCAACAACACTGTATTGCGCCATTATGCCTGTTGATGCTAGGTATTTATGCCTAAGCTGGGAGGCTGTGCAAGGGGCATGACGCCAGGGACTTGATTGTGAGGCTATGGCTTGCTTGAGAGGTGATACGAGAGACGGCGTGGGGAGGCCAAAAATCATTAGGGGTTCTATAAAGATTTTGTAAAAATTTGTGGGGTATGCCAGAAAGTGAGGCATGTGCCATAGGTGTTGCAGAAGGCTATGCTTGCCAATCTGTACAGTGTTGCCGTAGAATAGGGGTGAGTGATGCGGTGTCTTGTGAGTGGTGAATCCAGGCAACAATTCCATCAAAGGGCTGCCCAGTGCGCGGGAAGTCCCATTTTTTGTGCGGTTCGCCCAAGGTCTCTATAGAGAATCAGTAATATATGTATATGGAGGCTTAGACAATGTGGAGGACTGAAAGCAAAGGAGTGGCGCGTGTTGAGGAAGCAATAAAGCAGTTGCTGCCGCCGTGCCAGATCAAGTGTCCGATCAATGAGGACATCCAGCGGACAAACGTGCTTATCTCACTGCTACCGGAGGAAATAGACAAGGCAAAGGATGAGATCATCCAGATAGGCGATTATCTCTATGAGAAGAACCCATTCTTCAATGTTTGCGGCTATATCTGTGGATTATGCGAGCTCGAGTGCAACTACAAGAACAAAGGCGGGGCGATCAGGAGGAGGCTGCTCAAGAGATTCCTGTCTGACTACTACACGGACTATCTCAAGGAGAAAGAGGAACTGAGCATTATCAAGGACAAGGAGAACATCGCCATCATTGGTGGTGGTCCTGGCGGCCTTATGTGTGCCTACGCCCTGAGCAGGAAGGGATATCGAGTGACCATATTTGAAGAGTCCAACCGGCTGGGTGGGGCACTGTGGTTGATACCGAACTACCGTCTGCCTGAGGATGTTCTGATGACTACCATGGACAGCATGGTGAGGATTGCCGGGATAGACGTCAAATTTGGATCCAGGGTGGGCGAGGGCAAACTGACCATGGAGAGATTGAGAAACGAAGGTTACAGGGCGGTCTTCCTGGCGAAGGGCACGCCCTATCCGAGGGTGCTGACCTTCGATGGGGAAGTGGTGGAGGGGCAGGACCTATCAGGGGTTATGTACGGGCATACCCTGCTCTATGAAGTGAGTCACGGAAACATCAGCTCAGACTACTTCAAGGGCAAGAAGCTGGTCGTCATCGGGGGTGGAAACGTGGCCTTCGATGTCGGCCGAACAGCAAGGAGACTGGGTGGAGATGTGAGGATTGTCTGTCTAGAGTCGGAGGACAAGACCACCAAGGATGGCATTCCTGCTGATGAGGAAGAAATAAGGGGGGCATGGGAAGAGGGGATACCGATAACCTACTCGCGAGGCGTCCAGAAGATTGTGGGAGAACACGGGAGATTCAAGAAGATCGTTTGCCCCAAGTGCACCAGCGTTTTCGATGAGCAGGGCTTCAGCCCCCAGTTCGACTGCGCAGACTGCACGGACATGGAAGCGGATATGCTGGTCATTACTGTGGGGCAGGTGCCTGACAAGGCTTTCTTGCAGAGAGAGGGGCTTCTGGATGAACGAGGCCGGCTGGTTGTGGACCCCTTCACGTTGCAGAGCTTGAGGAAAGGCTATGTGTTTATAGGCGGTGATGTGAGGAGGATCGGTTTCATGGTGGAGGCCATGAAGGAGGGTCTTGTGGCCGCGGACTCGATCGAGAGATTCCTGAAGGGGCTGGACATGAGAGAGGGGCGGAAGAGGGATTATGAAGGGTTTGGGATTCCTTTGAGGAGTTCCTACAAGCCTGAGGCTGAAGTGGCCTGGATACCCCCCGAGAAGAGGATGCATTTTCAGTTGTTTGAGAAAGGTTTGACCTTGGAGGAAGCCAGGGAGGAAGCCAAGAGGTGCCTCACCTGCGGGCCATGCGTTTCCTGCAAGGCATGTATCTCCATTGGCTTTGAGAAGTCACTGTATTCGGTGGAGGTTGATGAGGAAAGATGCAGTGGCTGTGGCATATGTGTTTATGTGTGCAACTATGAGTCGGCCCGGCTGACTGAGGTGGAGGGCAAGACTGTATCGACCACTGACATGTTCAGATGCAAGTCCTGTGGTATGTGCGTGGTAGCCTGTCCGTCACATGCCAGAAGGCTGGTCGACGATGATACTGAGGAGCGCATCTTTGAGGCATGCGCATCGCTCTAAGCGCTTTCCAGAGGAGGCTTGAGGAGAGAGAAAATGAAAAACTATGAACCCAAGTTGGTCTGCTTCTCCTGCAGGTTTAGCTGGGGGTATCTGGCTGATGAGATTGCACTGTCCCGCCAGATAAAGAACTGGATACCGATAATCTGCAGCGGCAAGATTGAATCCACCCACGTACTCAGTGCCTTCCAGCATGGTGCAGATGGCGTACTTATACTGGGCTGCCCGGAGGGCGATTGCCATTATCAGGATGGCAACTATGAGGCAAGGAAGAGGGTCTATCTTCTGCGTAAGGTGCTTGAAGCCTACGGGATAGAGAAGGAAAGGCTGGAGATACAACTCTCGGTAGACCCTGAAGGAAAGAAGATCCCTCAGATTGTGAAGGAAATGAGCGATAGGGTGGCGAAACTGGGTCCGGTGAAGAAGATAAAGGGGCGCGCAGAGACAGCTTCTGCGGTCTAAGCTGGGGAAAGGAAGCGAAGATGGCAGGTAAACCAAAGGTAGCGATTTGCTGGCTAGGCAGTTGTGGGGGCTGCGACGAGGCGGTGGTGGACATAAATGAGGCGATTCTCAAGGTCGTGGGTGCTGTTGAGCTGGTGCTGTGGCCGGTGGCGCTCGATTTCAAGTATCATCATGTTGAGGCTATGCAGGACGGGGAGATAGCGTTGAGCATCATCAACGGCCATGTCAGGAACTCCGATCACGAAGAGATGGCCAAGCTGCTGCGGAAGAAGTCTCAACTGGTGCTGGCTTTTGGAGCGTGCGCCTGTTTTGGCGGAACGCCCGGGCTGGCGAACCTCAGAACGAAGGAGGACATCTTTGACTGGGTCTATCGGGATGCCCCGACGGTGGTGAATCCGAAGGGTAACCGACCTCAACCAAAGTGCAGTTTGGACGGCAGAGAACTGACGCTGCCGGAGTTCTATAATCAGGTGTATTCGCTGAAGCAAATTATTGACGTGGACTACTATCTGCCAGGATGCCCACCACCTCCCGATCTGGTGGTCAATGCGCTGACGGCCGTGCTTGAGGGCAAGCTACCACCCAAGGGTTCGACTCTCACTCCGCACAAGGCTCTGTGTGATACCTGCCCGCGGAACAAGACTAAGCCGAGCAGGGTTGGCATAAAGGATATCAAAAGGGTTCATGAGGTCGAAGCTGAGGCGAACACTTGTTTCCTGGTACAGGGAATACTCTGCCTGGGGCCGGCAACACGTGGTGGCTGCGGGGAAGCGTGCATAAACATAAATC
>JBGOWL010000140.1:0-4928 GCA_041478585.1 Dehalococcoidia bacterium
AAGCTGCCGCCGTACTCATCGGTTCTGCGGTTGTAGTAGGGAGTAAGGAAGGTGTTTACCAGGTATCCGTGCCCGCCGTGAATCTCGATGAAGTCAAATCCCACTCTCAAAGACCGCTCTGCTGCTATGGCGAAGGCCTCAACGTACTCCTTCAAGTCTTCTCTGGAGGCCTCTCTCACCGGAAGGCCAAGCTGGGCCAACTCCGGAATCACTGACGCGCACACGGCCTCCTGGGGCAGGTGGGCCAGCCCTCCGTGGTTCAACTGCGCTCCAAATTTGACGTCGTAGCGGTGTACTGCCTTCACCATCCTCTCTAGGCTGGGCAGAACCCTGTCCTCCCACACGGGTACCATCTTGATGGTGTTCGGATCTGCTGTGCCTGTCGGGTGCACTGGTGTGGCGCCGGTGACGATCATGCCCGGACGACTGCGTGCCCTCTCCACCAGGAATTCGATGAGCTGGTCCGTCACACACCCGTCATCGTCGATGCCAAAACCAGGGTCCATGGCGGACATTACGATCCTGTTCTTCACTTCCATGGTGCCTATCTTCACCGGTTCAAAGAGGTGCTTCAGTTTGCCCATGCTGCTTCTCCTTGAGCCTGATCCACCACGAAGTTCCTCAGCGTGCCGATGCCCTCTATCTTGATCTCGACCACGTCGCCGGGATTCATCCTGCCGATGCCTGATGGTGTACCTGTGGCGATGACATCGCCCGGCAGCAGCGTCATTATGCTGGAGATGAAGCTCACCAGTTCAGCTACGCCGAATATCAGATCGCTGGTGCGGGCAGACTGACGGACCTCGCCATTGAGGTAGGTCTCTATCTTCAGATCATGCGGGTTGATGTCGGTCTCGATCCAGGGGCCGATCGGGGCGAAGGTGTCGAAACTCTTCGATCTGGTCCATTGACCGTCGTCTCTCTGGGCATAGCGTTCCGAGACGTCGTTCACACAGGTGTAACCCAGGATGTGGTCGTTTGCCTTTGCTGCGGGCACATTCTTGGCTCTCTGGCCGATGACCACACCTAGTTCGGCTTCGTAGTCCACACGGCGCTTGGGGAGGGGAGGGAGGACGATATTCTCGTCGGGGCCGATGACGGCGGTGGATGGTTTAAGGAAGATGAGTGGCACTGCAGGTATGGGGAGTCCGGTCTCTTCAGCGTGGCGGCGGTAGTTTACCCCCAGGCACACTAGCTTGGAAGGAGTGCAGGGGGCCAGGAGCTTTGCCTTATCCAGCTCACAGGCATTGCCGTCGAATTTGAGAGAATGGACGGGAATCTCGGACCGAGTGAAGGGGCTGCCGCGAAGGCTGTGGATGATATCCCCTTCCAACACGCCGTACCTGGCCTTGCCTTGAGCCACGAAGCGCACGATTCTCAACTCTATCTCCTCTTACACCTGCCATATTATAGCCACATTCCTGCCCTTGATGCTATTGAGAAGCGTTGCATGAAGAAGTCGCGGTTCACAGCCGAGCAGATCACCATCAGGTACTCTTTGATATTGCACCGATTTGCCTATATGTGCTACAATGTTCCGTTTGAACGAATGCCGCTTTGCTTCATTGGAGGTGTCCAATGGTGATCGCCAAAGAGTGGTTCACGGTTGCCGAGGCTGCTGAATACCTGTGCGTCTCCAGGAGAACCATCTACAAATTGACCCACGAAGGACGACTGCCTGCCTTCCGTATCGGCCAGCAGCGTCACCGCCGCTTCCGCAAGGAAGACCTGGACAAAGTCCCTCGACCGGGTGAAGAAACCAGAGACCCGGAGGGGCTTCTGTCTCTGACGTCAAAAGCCGATCCGGTGCTCGCCGAGATCTGGGACAATGAGAAGGATGCGGCCTATGACCGCTTATAGCCGGGGCGATGTTGTTCTGGTGAACTTCGTCTTTGCCGACGAAACTGGAGTCAAACAGCGGCCCGCTGTGATTGTCAGCTCAGATGTTTACCACAATGGGCGAGATGAAGTCATTATCGAAGCCATCACCAGCAGGACTGACCGCGTTTTGGTGGGTGATCACCCTATCAAGAACTGGCAGGGTGCAGGCCTCCTTTTCCCTTCGGTAGCGACCAGTATCATAAGGACAGTCAAGCAGGACATGATAACTCATAAACTGGGCTCGATGCCGTCGCCAGATATGAAAGCGATTGACAGCAAAATGCGTCTGGCGTTGGGACTGTCCTAGTGGGATTGCAGCACATGACAGGACTCATAACATGCGGTCTGACACTTGGAAGGCATGCAGTCATCTCGCGCTTCATGTCGACATACCGGTATGTCAAGAGAAGCTTTGCTGCCTAGACTACAATCTCGGCTCGCAGCTCTTTCTGTCCACGCATGAACATTATGGCCATATGACTTCCGGACGATAGCCCGGACAGCGCCTTCTCCAAATCATCTGCATTGGTGATCCGGCGCAGGTTTATCTCGGTGATTACATCGCCCTTCCGCAATCCCGCTTTCTCACCCGCCGAGGCGGGCTTAACGCCACCCACCAGGGCTCCGAATACCGGTATAGCACCCAGTTTCTGAGCGATCTTGCTGGCGTCGGCCACCTGCAGGCCCAGTGAGGGATGTTGACTCTCACCTGGCTTGGCCAGCAACTGCTCCAGCCTGGCGCGGTCGAAACCAATCACCACCTGGCCATCTACGGTGATCACCGGAACCCCTCTTTGACCCGTCTTCTGGATCATCTCTTTGGCTGCTGCTCTATCGGCGGATACGTCGTGCTCCTGGAAAGCGATCCCCTTTTGCGAAAGAAACTCTTTCACCTGGTTACAGTATGGTCAAGTGCGTGTGCTGTAGACTACGACGTTCATCTCATCCTCCTTGTCTTCTCTCAACTTGTTCCCGTTGGCGACTATGCAGACCGTGCGGCCTTCCTGGAGGATCGTTTTTCCTCGTGCTTTTGCTCCTCCTGTTCTTGCCGGAAGACGATGTCGCCATCCCTGACATCAACCACTATCCTGTCACCGTCAACGAAAGTGCCATCTAGTACCTTCAAGGCTAGTGGATCCAGGATGCGGCGCTGAATGGTTCTCTTCAAAGGCCTGGCGCCATAGGTGGGATCATATCCCTGCTCAACTACCAGCTCCTTGGCGGCCTCTGTCAACTCAATACCGATGTGGCGGCCATCGAGTCGCTGCTTCAAGCTCTTCATCTGGATTTCCACGATCTCCTTGATCTGTTCTCGGGTCAGTGAGTGGAAGATGATGACCTCATCGATTCGGTTGAGGAACTCCGGCCGGAATTGGGCGCGAAGGGCCTCCATCACCCGATGGCGGGTCTCATCTTCATCGGCCAGGCCCGGATCACTGAACAGGTGACCGCCCAGGTTGCTGGTCATTATGACCACCGTGTTCTTGAAGTCCACGGTACGGCCATGCCCATCCGTCAGCCTGCCGTCATCGAGGATCTGCAGCAACGTGTTGAAAACATCGGTATGGGCCTTCTCGATCTCATCGAACAGCACCACCGAGTAGGGCCGTCGGCGCACCGCTTCAGTGAGCTGTCCACCTTCATCATAGCCTATGTATCCCGGAGGAGCGCCGATCAGTCGCGACACGGTGTGCTTCTCCATGTATTCGGACATATCGAGGCGAATCATAGCCTGTTCGTCATCGAAGAGAAATTCGGCCAGCGCTCGGGCCAACTCGGTCTTGCCCACGCCAGTTGGGCCGAGGAAAATGAAGTTGCCCAGAGGCCGGTTTGGGTCCTGCAGGCCCGCCCTGGCCCGCCGGATAGCGTTGCTGACTGCATTGATGGCCTCATCCTGCCCCACCACCCGCAGGTGCAGACGTTCTTCCATCTTCAGCAGTTTCTGGACCTCGCCCTCCATCAGCCGGGTCACTGGTATCCCTGTCCAGTTGGCCACTACCTCGGCAATGTCTCCTTCGCCTACCTCTTGATTGAGCATTTCGTGCCCTTGCTGAATCTCGGTGAGATGAGCCCCCTTCTCCTTCAGTTGCTTTTCCAACTCCACCAGGGTGCCATACTTAAGCTGCGCTGCCTTCTCCAGGTCAGCCGCCCGCTCTGCTTGCTGCATCTCGATCTTGGCCCGTTCAATCTGTTCCTTGACCTGCTGGATACCTTGAACAGCTTCCTTTTCCTGCTGCCACTGTGCTTTAAGCCGATCGCCTTCTTCCTTCAGATCGGCGAGCTCCTTTTCCAGGTGAGCCAACCGGTCCCTGGAGGTATCGTCGCTCTCCTTCTTCAGGGCCTCGCGCTCGATCTCCAGTTGCATAGTGCGGCGCTGCACTTCGTCCAGTTCTGCCGGCACGCTGTCGATTTCCATCCGCAGTTTGCTGGCCGCTTCGTCAACGAGGTCGATAGCTTTGTCAGGCAGGAAGCGGTCACTGATGTAGCGCTGCGACAGAACTGCTGCAGCCACCAGGGCTGAGTCTTTGATTCTTACCCCGTGGTGCACTTCGTACCGTTCCCGCAGTCCGCGGAGGATGCTGATAGTATCTTCGACCGTAGGTTCGCTGACTATCACCGGCTGGAAGCGTCGTTCCAGAGCGGCGTCCTTCTCAATATGCTTGCGGTATTCATTCAGTGTGGTGGCTCCAATGCAGTGAAGTTCTCCTCTGGCCAGCATGGGCTTCAGCATGTTCGAGGCGTCCATAGCGCCCTCGGCAGCGCCGGCTCCGACCACGGTGTGAAGCTCGTCAATGAAAAGGATGATTCTTCCCTCAGCCTCCCGCACTTCCCTGAGCACTGCCTTGAGCCTCTCCTCAAACTCGCCGCGATATTTCGCCCCTGCCACTATTGCCCCGAGGTCGAGGGCCACAATACGCTTGTTCTTCAACCCTTCAGGTACATCCTCTTCGACAATGCGTTGTGCCAGACCCTCAACAATAGCGGTCTTGCCCACGCCCGGCTCGCCGATAAGGACGGGGTTGTTCTTGGTTCGGCGCGAGAGTACC
>JBGOWL010000010.1:0-16502 GCA_041478585.1 Dehalococcoidia bacterium
ACTCATGTCCTCGCCCAAGATACTGTTACTTGACGAGCCGTCCCTCGGCCTGGCGCCCAATCTGGTGAAGGATATTCTGCGACTCCTGGCTAGGCTCAGGGATGACGGCCTCACCATCCTCCTCATCGAGCAGGATGCTGCTGCTGCCCTCAAGATCGCCGATAGAGGTTATGTCATGGAGAGGGGGCGCATCGTGATTGAGGGCAATTCCCGAGAACTGCTCAGGAATGACGAGGTGAGACAAGCGTATCTGGGCAAGACCAGAGCCTAAAGCCGCATCGAAGAAGGATTCATGAGGAAACTGCTTAGTGGCAACGAAGCCATGGCACTGGGGGCCTATCACGCTGGTTTGAGTTTGGCCGCCGCCTACCCGGGAACTCCCAGTACCGAGATAATGGAGAGTCTGGCCAAATTCCAGGGTATTTATGTTGAGTGGTCCACCAACGAGAAAGTGGCCCTGGAAGTAGCTATGGGGGCCTCCTACGGCGGGGTGAGAGCCCTGGCCTCCATGAAACACGTAGGTTTGAATGTCGCCGCAGACCCGTTCTTCGCCGTCTCTGTGACAGGGGTGCGGGGAGGACTGGTAGTGATATGCTGCGATGATCCCGGTATGCACAGTTCGCAGAACGAGCAGGACAACCGCCACTACGCCCGCTTCGCCAAAGTTCCCATGTTGGAACCAAGTGACAGTCAAGAGGCCTATAGCCTCATGGAGTGGGCTTTCAAGATCAGCGAAGAGTTCGATACTCCGGTTCTCTTCCGCAGCACTACACGGATATCTCACTGTAAGACGGTGGCGGAGATAGCTGACTCTCCGGAGATGAAGAGGAAGCAGCCCAGGTTTGTCAGGGATCTTCACAAATTCGTTATGGTTCCATCCAACGCGCGGTCCAGACATCCCCTCATGGAGGAGCGCGTACAGAAGCTGTCCTCCTACTTTGAGACTTTCCCCCTCAATGAGATGATTCTCAGAGATCGGAACACAGGTATCATATCGGCTGGGGTTGCCTATCAATACGCTAGAGAGGTATTTCGCGACGCCAGTTTCCTCAAGCTGGTGACGACCTACCCCCTCCCTGAGAATCTCATACACAGATTCGCTTCAGAGGTAAAGAGGGTGGTAGTGGTCGAAGAACTGGATCCGTTCATCGAAGACCATCTCAAAGCCATGGGGATAGATGTTATCGGCAAGCAACTGGTGCCCATTGTCGGAGAACTCAACCCCCAGATGCTGGAGGAGAGTGCCACAAATCTCCATCTTCTGCCTCAGCCTGATACACCTCCATCAGCAAGAACGGCAGAGCATGAACTTCCCCCACGTCCACCCCTGCTATGTCCCGGCTGCCCACATGCCGCCACATCCTACGCGCTCAGGAGACTGGGGTTCTACCATATTGTGCCGCAGGATGACCCAGCATCACAGAAGCAAGCGGCTGTGCACCACAAGCGCCAAGGGATCATAGCCACCAGTGATATTGGGTGCTACACTCTGGCAGTCTACCCACCGCTTCTAGCCCTGGATACGTGCGCTTGTATGGGAGCCAGTATCGGACAGGCCCACGGGCTGGAAAAAGCTGGAGTGACTAACAAGATAGTCAGCATCATCGGCGATTCCACCTTCCTTCACTCAGGCATTACGAGCCTCGTGAATGTTGTGTATAATGAAGGACGTGGCACAGTGATCATCCTGGACAACAACACTACCGCCATGACGGGTCACCAAGGACATCCGGGCACAGGCATATCAGCCAGAGGTGAGAAGGCACAAAGAGTAGTAATAGAAGACCTCTCCAGAGGAATCGGTGTTCGGGACGTGAATGTCATAGGCGCCTTCGACCTGCCCACGATCGAAGCCACCATAAGGCGGTGTGTAGAGACAGATGAACCCTCAGTGATAGTTGTCCGTGGCGACTGCCCCCTCAGAGTCAGGGAGAAAGGCAAACCACTGGCAGTCAATCTGGAAGAATGCGACAGGTGCTACAACTGCCTCCGAGTCGGCTGCCCCGCGATATCTAGGGACAATGACGATGTAAGGATAGATACCCTCATGTGCGTGGGCGACAGGTGTTCGCTCTGCCTGCAAGTATGCCATCGCCAAGTCATCAAAGTGAGGGACAGATGATCAAGGCTGACATATTGATGACCGGGGTCGGCGGCCAGGGCGTGATCCTGGCCAGCGATGCTTTGGCAGAGATAGCCATGAAGACTGGTTACGACGTGAAGAAATCGGACTCCCTGGGCATGTCCCAGAGAGGGGGCAGCGTCGTAAGCCATCTAAGAATAGGTGGACAAATCTTCTCCCCCATGATCAAGAAGGGAGACGCTGACTTCGTACTGGGATTCGAGCGCCTGGAAGGTGCCAGATGGCTGGATTACCTCAGGAAAGACGGTATCGCCATTATCAATAACCTGGCAATTCCGCCCCTCTCTGTGGTGGGTGGTGCCTCAAAATACCCCAGTGTGAGGGAGGTGGAGGACATCGTTCGCCAACGCACTGACCAGATTCATTTTATCCCTGGAACGGAAATCGCTGCGGAACTGGGCAATCCTCAGGTTCTCAATGTACTGCTGGTCGGTTTTCTTTCATTTTTCCTTGACATAGATGAGAAAGCCTATGTTGAGGATCTTTCACAGCGAGTGCCCCCGAAATTCCTTGAGATCAACCTGAAAGCCTTTGCCCGAGGCAGGGAAGAGGCACTATGCAGAAAACAAACCGGACACCACTGAATCAGGAGGCGTGTACATGATCTGGAATTCCAAGTATGAAACAATGCCCAGAGGGGAACTGGAGACGCTACAACTGGAGCGGCTCAAGGCACAATTGGCCCGAGTCTATGAGAAAGTCCCCTTCTACCGGCATGCCTTCCAACAGGGCGGTATAACCCCTGATAGCATCAGTTCTCTGGCTGACATTTCGAGGATACCCTTTACCACCAAACAGGATTTTCGAGACAACTATCCCTTCGGCCTGCTCACAGTCCCCATGGCTCAGGTGTGCAGGATACATGCTTCCAGCGGCACCACTGGGAAGCCAGTAGTAGCGCCCTACACAGCCAACGACCTGAGAATGTGGACCGAGGTCATGGCCAGGACTCTCACCAGCGCCGGAGTAACAAAGGATGACGTAATGCAGAATGCATACGGTTACGGACTCTTTACTGGGGGTCTTGGTTTCCACTACGGAGGTGAGAGAGTTGGCGCTACCGTCATACCCACCTCAACAGGCAACACCAAGAGACAGCTCATGCTCATTCAGGACATAGGCACTACTGTGATCACCTGTACTCCCTCCTACTCCCTCATTCTGGCAGAAGCAGCAACTGAGATAGGTATGGATCTGAAGCTCACCAAGCTCAGATTGGGGATTTGCGGTGCAGAACCATGGTCAGAGCAGATGAGATCGGAGATAGAGGCCAAGCTGCCCATCAAGGCCATGGATATTTACGGCCTCACTGAAGTCGTAGGGCCCGGGGTTTCGGTGGAATGTCCTCGCAGATGCGGCCTGCATATCTTCGAGGATCATTTTCTGCCTGAAGTCGTTGACCCCCAGACAGGGAAACCACTTCCATACGGGCAGAAGGGAGAGTTGGTATTGACCACACTGACCAAGGAAGCATTGCCTGTCATCCGCTTCCGCACCAGAGACATCGTCTCCCTTGCCCCGGAGCCATGCAAGTGTGGAAGGACACTGGTGCGCATGACCAAGGTAACAGGCAGGACAGACGACATGCTCAAGATTCGCGGCGTCAACGTCTTCCCATCGCAGATAGAGAGTATCCTCCTGCAAGTGGAAGGGGTAGAGCCCCACTACCTGATCATCGTCGACCGTGAGCACCACCTGGACGATCTGGAGGTCTGGGTGGAAGTATCTGAAGCAGTATTCTCAGACGAGATGCGCAAGATGGAGGCACTGCAGAAGAAAGTCAAAGATGAGGTGGAGAGTACCCTGGGCATCGGCGTCCGCATAAAACTGGTGGAGCCAAAATCCATAGCCCGTACTGACGGCAAAGCCAAGAGAGTTGTTGATCGACGGGAGCTTTGATGCTCCCCATACAGGGAGGAAATAGGAAATGAAAACAAAACAAGTGTCTGTTTTTGTAGAGAACAAACCAGGAAGACTGGTGGCTATGCTGGAGGTCCTGATAGCACAGAAGGTCAATATGCGGGCTCTTTGCATTGCTGAAGGCGCCGACTTCGGAATTGTGCGCATGATCTTGTCCGATCCCGCTAAAGGCGCTGAAGCCATACGGAAAGCTGGCTTCACCATTACTGAGACCACTGTGCTCCAGGCAGAAATGCCCGACCAGCCGGGTGGTCTCTTGGAGACTGTAGCCAGGCCTCTGGCAGAGGCAGGTATTAACCTGGAATACTTCTACGCTTTCATCAACCCAACTCCCGGAAAAGCGAACATTGTACTCAAGGTAAATGACCCTGATCGAGCTGAGAAGGTGCTCAAGCGGTAGGGAGAACCTGTCAAATCGATCTGCCCATTGGGCAACCCTACATCGACTATCGAGCAGGAGACTGGTTTGCATTCATATAGTGGCAAGTGTCTCGTCATTGATCTGACAACACAGAAAGCAGAAACACGCGGGTTGCCAGAAAGCTTACTCAGGAGCTATCTGGGTGGGGTGGGATTAGGTACACGGCTCCTAACGGAATGGGTCAAGCCAGGAACAGACCCCCTCAGTCCCAACAATGCCATCATCTTCGCTTCCAGTGGGCTGGCAGGCACCATGGCGCCGGCCACCAGTAATCATGCCTTGGTCACCAAATCCCCTCTCACCGGTTTCCTGAGTGACTCGGTATCTTCCGGGCGCTGGTCTCTTTCACTGAAACGTGCTGGCTATGATGCCATAGTAGTTACTGGTGCAGCTTCCTCTCCGGTCTATGTGTTTGTGGACAACGAAATAGTGCACTTTGGCAAGGCAGACCGCCTGTCTGGAGAGAGCAGCCCCCGGACTTCAGAAGCCATTCGCAGATCTATAGGTGATGACAGGGTGCAGGTAGCTTCCATTGGACCCGCCGGTGAGAACTTGGTCAGTTACGCATGCATCGACGACGGCTACCCTCCGTCGCATCGAGGTGGTGCCGGCGCAGTCATGGGATCCAAGAAGCTCAAGGCTATTGCCATCAGAGGGACCAAATCTGTCTCTGTACATGATCTTCACGAACTGGAAAGAGCCTCCGTTGATCTCTATGCCAAGGCCCAAACGAAGGCTGTTGCAAAGTACAGGGGTTTTGGAACGCTGGGGAACCTCCAGAGTATGAACCGGTTGGGTGCCCTGCCTACCAGGAACTTCCTAGAATCCAGCTTCGAACAAGCTGATAACCTTAGCGGGGAATACCTGGCCACCTATTGTCGGGTCAGGGCAAACGCATGCCCCACCTGCCCTATATCCTGTGAACAACTCTACAGGGTGCCGGATGGGCCATATTCCGGAACGGAAGCAATGCTGGACTACCAGAGCCTGGCTGCTCTGGGACCTTTATGCGGAATAAGTGACATACCTGCCATCTTGAAGGCAGTCGGTTTATGTCAACTATATGGGATGGATACCGTTAGCACTGGGAGTTCTATTGCCTGGGCCATGGAAAGCTTTGAAAAAGGGCTCTTCACCAAGCATGATACTGAAGGAATCGATCTGTCTTTCGGCAACCCGGATGCCCTACTCGGGATGGTGGAGAGAATTGGGAAGCGCAATGGCATGGGCAACCTGCTGGCAGAAGGGACAAAGCGGGCTTCGGCCAAACTCGGTCGAGGTTCAGAGCAATGGGCCATGCACTCCAAGGGGCTTGAATTATCCGGTTGCGATCCCAGAAGAGCTGAAGGCCAAGCCCTATGGTCTGCAATTGGCCTGCAAGCACAATCTCATGACTGTTATCCCTGCTGGGTCCTGGACATGGATTCATCACCCGATGTGAGTATTTCGAATCAAGAGATAGAGGACCTGGCCGCTATCTTTGAATCCCTCATGATCTGTGATTTGATGGGAGGCTGCTTCCAGGACTTTCTATCAGAGGCAGCCCATCTCTACGCCCTGGCGACTGGGATCGAGGTCAACCCTGCTGAGCTGAAACAAGCAGGAGAGAGAATCAACAATTTGAAGAAGGCATTCAACATCCGGGAGGGTTGGAGGCGCGCCGACGATTGGCTCCCCCCTCGCTTGTTCGAAGAAGACAGAGCCTCCGGGAAGACAGCAGGTAAGGCTCTGTCTGAGAAGAAGCTACAGACCATGATAGATGACTACTACCGAGTTCGGGGCTGGACTGCCAAAGGACTCGTTCCAATAGAGAAGCTTGAAGCCCTCAGGATGGATGACATACTGGAGACAGTGATGAGGAGCTAGTATGGAGCGCCACTACATACAGTGCGACAGAGACAAGTGTACTGGCTGCATGATATGCGAGTTCATCTGCTCAGCCACAAAGGAGGGCAGGTTCAGTCTGGAACAATCTAGAATACATGTAAGTCAGCCGACACCTTCCACGCTAGCTGTTGCGGTCTGCCAGTTTTGCAGAAACAATCCCTGCGTCAAGGTCTGCCCCAGAGATGCTCTCAACATGGACGAGGCGACTCACACCCTCAAACTCGACAAAGCACGTTGTGCCGGCTGTGGCTGGTGCATAGAAGCCTGCCCGTTTGGTGCCATCGCGCTCAATGAGAGCACTAAATCGGTGATTATGTGCGATCTTTGCTTCGATCACAGCCAGCCAAGGTGTGTCGAGATATGCCCTCAGAAGGCCCTCAGCCTTTACGTGTCGAAACGATCATAGTTGGTATCAGTCATAGATCTTTCTTTTCTCTTCCTTTCCATTTCACACGATCTCACACAATACATGGTCTACTCTCACTGTTGCAGCCTCACGGCCTTCGGTATCTTTGTTACAACCTCTGCCAGAACCATGACCACGCCTGGGTCGGCCATAGTGGAGGCATTACCTCTGGCAATAAGCTGAACGTTGCCGCGGGTACTGTAACATGTTTGTCGGGAGGGGTTGATAAATGAGTAGAGATCTCGCAGGATCCTGGATGCGGTGGATAATCTTCAAACTGCTAGTCTTATGTAACCTATCCGCGGGCGATATCATCCTGTCTAACGATCTTAGCACCTGCGCAGGGAAATGGTAAAGGCTGGCCCAATAGGAGCTGGCTTGGCCACTCCCAAAAGTCGTGCTATCATACATGAATCATCAGAAACCGAATGAGAATTGTCGCCAGTTGTCTCCGTGACTCAAGAAGTGCGGTAGAATGGCAGGCATGAAGGAGAGAGATACCATACCATGATTGTAGAGATGAAGAAGGGCGCCACCCAGAATGAGATCGATGGAGTGATCCAACGGGCCAGATCGTTCAATCTAGACATCCAGTTGAACCAGGGTACGGACAAGACGGTTGTGGCCATCTTGGGAAGCAACACAGGGCAGTTGTCCACAGACCTTTTTGCCGTCCTCCCCGGGGTGGAGCAAGTGGTCCGCATAATGAAACCATACAAGCTTGCTTCGCGGGAGTTCCAGCCCCACGACACTGTCTTCTCAGTCAACGGAATTGAGATTGGAGGCAAGGGCATTGTAGTAATGGCCGGACCTTGTGCGGTGGAAAACGAACAGCAACTTATGGAGGCAGCCAGGATAGTCAAGAAGTCGGGGGCTCGTATCTTACGCGGAGGCGCTTTCAAACCAAGAACCTCTCCTTTCAGCTTCCAGGGCATGGAGAGGTCCGGCCTGGAGTTGCTGGCACAAGCCAGAGAGCAGGTGGGCCTGGCAGTGGTCACAGAGGTGGTGGATCCCCACGATGTCAGCCTGGTATCCAAGTATGCCGACATACTCCAAGTGGGGGCCCGCAACATGCAGAATTTCCCGCTGCTCACCAGGATCGGAAAGAGCAAGCGACCTGTCATCATCAAAAGAGGTTTCTCGTGCACTGTTACCGAGTGGCTCGCAGCGGCTGATTACGTGCTGGCAGAAGGAAACAGCCAGGTCATCTTGTGTGAAAGGGGAATCAGGACATTTGAGGATAGCATTCGCTTCTCTCTGGATATATCCTCCATTCCTGTGATCAAGAAATTCAGCCATTTGCCAGTGATCGTTGACCCGAGTCACGCTGCCGGCCATTACTCTCTGGTGCCGGCAGTTGCCAAGGCGGCCATAGCTGCCGGAGCCGATGGACTGTTGATAGAAGTCCATCCCAATCCCAAAGAGGCTCTGGTTGACGGCCTTCAATCGCTCACTCCATCAGATTTCACCAGGCTGATGAAGGAGATCAAGTCGCTGGCAGTGTGTGTAGGCCGATCCTTTCAGACATAGCCCCGGAATGCCCACCCCGAAAACCGCCTAGAATGTGCTGCTGTTTCTCCTATCGGGTACGGGCATGTTGCTCAGTGGGACCATCATGCCGGGGACCTGACACTCACGGAAGTTGGCGAACTGACAGGTAATGGCTGGCGCGACCCTAGAGCTTCACCAGTTTGGCTGTGTAGACACCCGGGATGGATAGTATCTGCTTCATATGTTCTTCTTTCAAGGGTTCGTCCAGTTCCAGGACCATCAGCGCCTGTCCCCGGGGCTTGAGACGGCTCAGTTGCATTGAACTGACATTGATATCCGCGTTGCCAGTTATCATACCTGCCGCACCTATGAGGCCCGGCCGGTCCAGGTGGTCACAAAACAAGAAATATCCCCCCTTGGGCACCAGGTCAAGCCAGTAATCATTAACCCTCAAGATATGCAGTTCACCCCGCATTACAGTCCCGGCTACCGTTGTAGTCCCGGCACTGGTGGCAACGGATACGGTAATCAGGTTGGCATAGTTTTCGCAGGCGGTGTCTTTGTGCTCCGTGATCCTGAGTCCGCGTCTCTGGGCAACGACGTTAGCATTGACAACATTGATCCGCTCCTCACTGATTCCCTCGAGCAAGCCCCCGATGATGGCAGCCTTCAGCGCACTCAACTCATATCCAGCGATTTCACCTTCATAACTTATATCGATGCTGTTCATCTGTCCCTCTGCAAGTTGGGCCACCATTCTTCCCACGCTGGAGGCAACCTTCAGAAACGGCAACAGAACTGAGAGCGTCTCACTGGAGATGAGGGGGACATTCACCGCATATCTGGCAGGCTGCCCGCTGAGGATCGCCAGTACTTGTTCCGCCGCATCTATGGCCACGCTGGTCTGAGCCTCTGCTGTAGAGGCTCCCAGATGAGGCGTAGCGATAACCTTCGGATTTCTCAACAGAGGACAGTCTTTGGGTGGTTCCACGGCGAAAACATCTAAGGCGGCGCCAGCCACACGTCCTTCGTCTATGGCCTGACAGAGCGCCTGTTCATCTATCAGACCTCCCCGGGCACAGTTGATGATCCTCACCGTTGGCTTGACCAGAGACAATTCCCTTGCACCAATCAGGTTTCTTGACTGGGGGGTCAGAGGAACATGCAAGGAGATGAAGTCCGACTCCGTGATCAATTTCTCAAATGAGACAAGCGACACCCTCAAGTTACTCGCATATTCCATAGAGACGAAGGGGTCATAGGCGATAACCTTCATCTGGAATCCCCGGACCCTTCTGGCCACCTCGGAGCCGACATTGCCCAGCCCAATTATGCCAAGCGTCTTGTTCCTTAATTCCACCCCCACAAAGTTCTTGCGCATCCAGGCGCCTCCGCTGAGATTAACATGCGCTTGCGGTATGTGCCTTGCCAGAGCAAGCATCATAGCTACGGTATGCTCAGATGCCGCCATAGTATTGGCAGTGGGAGCGTTCACTACCACAATACCCCTTTGGGTGGCTGCTTCGACATCTACGTTGTCAATACCCACCCCGGCACGAGCGATGACCTGAAGTTTCTTGCCCGCTTCAATGACCTTCTGAGTCACCTTAGTCTCACTGCGCACAATCAAAGCGTCATACTCACCTATGACGGATATCAACTCCTCAAGGCTAAGCCCCGTCTTGACGTCTACCTCAGCTTGTTTCCTCAGGATATCAAGGCCTTCGGCAGCAAGAGGTTCGGCAACAAGTATCTTTGCACTCCCCAAATGTTCACCCCCTGTAAGATCCAATGATCAGCGGCTCTGGATCAGCAGACAACTGAGTCAGTATTGTAGCACAACCTTCATCTAGGAGCTTCAAGCCTTAGCCTTGGGCAACGTCGCCTTCAACGCAGCGACTACTTCAGCCATATCAGCCTCAGCTACCCATCCCAGATGACCGATGCGAAATATCTTCCCATCCAGCTTCCCCTGACCACCGGAAAGGACAACACCGTGCTCCTCACGAAGCAACTGAAGCAATTTCTTCAGGTCAAACCCCTCAGGGCCCCTGATGGCAGTTACCGTATTGGACGCATACGCTTCCTGAGGAAACAGAGAGAGTCCCAGCGATTTAATGCCGTCTCTGGCCGCCCTGGCTGTCCGGGAATGTCGCGCAAATATCTTGGGCAGTGTTTCACGTTCCACCATATCCAGAGCAACCGACAGCGCATAGAACGTAGAAACAGCCGGCGTCCACGGGGTCTCCCCCTTCTCTTCCAGGAACTTCCTGGCTTTGCCCAGATCCAGGTAGAAGCGCGGCATCCTGGCTTTGTCGTATGCCTGCCATGCCCTCTGATTCATGCTGATCATGGCCAGACCGGGAGGACACATCCACCCTTTCTGAGAACCAGTGACCGCAACATCACACCCCCACTCATCCACCGGCAAATCGATGGAGCCAATGCTGCTGACACCATCAACCAGTAGAAGCTTGTCAAATTCCCTTATCACCCTGCTGATAGAAGCCAGATCGTTGGTTACCCCGGTAGATGTCTCATTGTGGGTAACCAGCACCGCCTTGATCGCCGGGGCTTCCTTGAGAGCCTGACGGATCTTGTCAGGGTCTGCGGGCAGACCCCACTCGAAAGAGAGCTTCTTCACCTCAGCACCATACCGCTGGGCAATATCGGCAAACCGGTCTCCGAAGGCCCCGATGCTCACAGCCAGCACGGTGTCTCCCGGAGAAAGGGTATTAACCACAGCGGCCTCCATCCCAGAGGTGCCAGACCCGGTGAGGATAAGCACATCCCCTTCGGTCTGAAAACAGCGTTTAAGCTGATCTGTCACCTTCCGCATGAGTTCCCTGAACTCCTTGCCCCGGTGATTGATCATCTGCTTTGTCTGGGCCTGAAGAACTACATCAGGACAGGGGGTAGGGCCAGGGATGCGCAACTGCATATTCACTCCTCCATTTTCTTGAAAAGATCAACGCAGGCCATCGGATTCATCTATACTTGACGGTAGATCCAGAGGTTCATCCTATCTAGACTTTGGTAACCTTCCAGGTCATCTTGTCAGCATCAATGATCTGCAAATAGCCACGCTTACCGACTTTGATGATGCTGCCGTTCTTCAACTCGGCGTGCGTGGAGGTTAGCTTTTGACCATCGACCGTAACAGCACCTTGTACTATTAGCCTCGTTGCCTCAGAAACGCTCTTAGCCAAGTCAGCTTCAACTATTCTCTTCGCGATCTCTCTTTGAACTACTATTTCAACAGTGTCACTCATCACGATTCCATCTCGCAGCTCGACCGGCACTTCCCTTCTCTGATGAATGCTGGCAAACCGCTCCTCAGCCTGATTCGCCTCCTCAACACTGTGGAACTGGGTTACAATCTCCCGTGCCAGGCGCTTCTTGAGCAGCATAGGGTTTACCGATTGAGACTCAATCTGCTGCTTCATCTCCTTCAATTCCCGATCAGGAACATCGGTCAACAGCTCGAAGTATGGCATAATGAGATCATCGGAGATAGACATCACCTTGCCATACATATCGTAGGGCGGCTCATCTACACCAATGTAGTTGTCCAGGCTCTTGCTCATCTTGTGGCTGCCGTCGGTACCCACAAGCAGAGGCATCAGAAACACCTGCTGCGGCCGCTGCCCCATCATGCCCTGTAGCTCCCTGCCCACCAGGCAATTGAACTTCTGGTCAATGCCCCCAAACTCCACGTCGGCTTCGATGACCACAGAGTCATAAGCCTGGAGCAGAGGATAGAGAAGCTCGGTAATGGCAATAGGACGACCGGCATCATACCTCTTGCGAAAGTCCTCTCGGGCTAGGAACTGCGCTACGGTAAACTTGCTGGTTAATCTGATAACATCGCTCAATTGAAACTTGCCGAACCAATCACTCTGCCAGCGAACCTGCGTTTTGTTCCTATCAACTACCTTGAAGAACTGTTTCATATAGGTCTCGGCATTGCTCCTCACTTCTTCATGAGAGAGCATGGGACGGGTGACCGACTCGCCGCTGGGATCACCGATCTGGGCTGTCCAGTCACCGACAATCAGGATGACCTGATGCCCCATCTCCTGGAACTGGCGGAGTTTTCTGAGGCCAACCACATGCCCAAGGTGAATATCGGGCCGACTGGGATCAAACCCCTGCTTCAGCCGCAATGGTTTGCCCGACTCCAGCAGCCTTTTCAGCTCCTCCCCAACAATGATCTCTGCAACCCCGCGTTTCAAAAGGTAGTCAGGTCCCAGAGCAGTCATCTCCCCACTTTCTCCAGTATTGACAGAGCCTTCTCCACGTCATTCTTCATTTGAGCCTTGAGCTCATCAGAGGTGTCAAAGCATTTCTCAGCCCGCAATCGCTCAATGAAGTCGATGCGGACTTGTTCATCATATGCAACGCCGTCAAAATCAACGAGGTAAACCTCCACTGTGCGTTCCCCCGATCCAAACGTAGGCCGCTTGCCAATGTTGGTAACGGAATTGTAAACACGGCCAGTAAGTTGGGCCTTCGTAGCATACACTCCATCGGCAGGAATAGCTTGGTCCGAACTTACAGCCAGATTGGCAGTGGGGAAACCCAGTTGCCTGCCTCTCCCAATTCCATGAGCTACCTTCCCGCTCAGAGCAAAACAACGTCCCAGGAGCCTGTTGACCTTGGATATGTCACCGTAGGTCAAAGCCTGTCTGATTGCAGTACTGCTCACCACATCTCCATTGATGACCTCAGGATGAACAACTTCCACCCAGACACCCAACTCCTTCCCCAGGGTATGGAGGGCAAAGACATCCCCTTCCCGATTTCGCCCCAACGCGAAATCGGGACCAACCACCAACCCTCGCATCTTGAGATGTGTCTGCAACAACACCAAGAACTGACGGGCTGAAAGCCCGGCCAACTCGCGATCGAAGGAAAGGGGAACAATAAGCTCGATACCTAGTTGCTGGATTAGCTTGATTCTCTCCTTCAGACTAGTCAGATAGGATAGTGGGCCTTCAGGTGACATCGTATGCAGCGGGTGACTGCGGAATGTCACCACGCCAGGGACGCAATCCCTCAACATAGCCTGCCTTCTTACATATTCTATCAGCCGTTGGTGACCTAGATGAACCCCATCGAAAACCCCGACAGTGAGCACCGTCTCGCCATGGGGTGTAAGCTCTTTTAGTTCCTCCTCAACCCGCATGCCCTTCTCGCTCTAAGCTCTACTACCGGTCCCAGCCAGACTGCGCCCCACAGCAGCAGCCACTGGGGTGACCTGTTTCATAAGCTCCTCAAAGTGCTCGAAGGTCAGGGATTGAGCACCGTCCTTCAGGGCGGCGTCAGGGGTGGGGTGGACTTCAATGATTAGGCCATTTGCCCCGGCAGCTATAGCAGCCAGTGCCATGGGAGCAACCAGGTACCACTTACCGGTGCCATGGCTTGGATCAGCGATGATAGGTAAGTGAGTCAACTTATGAATAATGGGGATGGCGCTGATATCCATGGTGTTTCGCGTATAGGTCTCAAAGGTCCTGATACCTCTCTCGCAGAGAATCACCTGGCGGTTGCCCTGAGATAGGATATACTCAACTGCCAGCAACCACTCTTGAATGGTTGCCGAAATACCTCTTTTGAGCATCACCGGCTTGTTCGCCTTCCCCACCTCATCGAGCAGAGCAAAGTTCTGCATGTTGCGCGCTCCCACCTGAAGTATGTCGGCATATTTGACTAGCAACTCCACATCCCCTGGAGTAAGAACCTCCGTGATCAACGGCAAGCCCGTTTCCTCTTTGGCTTCAGTCAAGAGTTTCAGTCCCTCTTCTCCCAGGCCCCGGAACGAATAAGGCGATGTGCTCGGTTTGAAAGCCCCACCCCGTAGGATATTGGCCCCGGCTGCCTTCACAGCTCGCGCGGTACTCATCACCTGCTCCCTTGTCTCCGCAGCACAGGGACCTGCCATCACCACCAGCGTGTTCCCACCTATTTCAACATCACCGACCCGTATGACCGTATCTTCCGGTTCAAACTCCCGGCTGGAGAGCTTAAAGGGCTTGGAAATAGGAACTACTTCCTCCACCCCCGGCATCAGCTCTATCCTCTCACGCAACTCAGGAACTGCTACGGTCACCCCAACTACGCCAATGACCGTCCGCTCAACGCCTCTGGATAGATGCCCTTTCAAACCGGACTGATCGAGTCGCCGCATCACATCCGTGATGTCCGCTTCCTGGCAACCCTTCTTCATCACTACGATCAAGGTTACTCTCCTCTGCCCTCTGGCGGTTGTCTTAGCACCTCGGCCCCTCTGATATAAACATGCTTGATCTCATCCGACTTCTTGTCGGTATTGAACAGCATGAGAATGCGGATGCACCTGGACAGACTGCCAGGAACATTGACTTCCTGGCTACATACCAGAGCCTCCTGAGTCCAGCCTAGCTGGCGTGCTGCAAGAGCCGGAAACTCCGCATCAAGATCAGCAGTCATGGTGAAGAACACGCAAGCTACTGCCTCTTTTTCCACCTGGTTGGATTCAATCATCTTCTGAAGCAGTTCCCGCGTTGCTACTAAGATATCCTTCTTAGTATTGCTGGCTGCTACAGTCGCTCCCCTGATGCCTCTGCACAACATGGTTCGGTGTTCGGTTAAGCTCTTATTATGACATAGTAGACTTTGAGCAACAAGTCGTGGTAGAACCTACTATTTTGTTTTGACTGTTCAAGCATCTTGTGATATTCTCTCATATGCTTCCCGCAGTAGTGCCCAGTGCACCATTTGGTGTCAGGGGAGCAAGCTCCCGGGGAGGGGGCCATGAGAAAGCTATTTTTGTTAGCAGTTGCCGCCATGATTTGGCTATCTCTTGCTGCCGGTTGCAGTGGGGGCCAAAAGGACGCAACTGCCCCGGACATCTCTGCCGTTTCGGGCACGGACGTCACCGCAACAAGCATCGTTATCACCTGGTCCACTGATGAGCCGGCTACCACCCGGGTTGACTATGGCCTGACCAGCACCTACGGCTCAACTGTCACCATAGGTACCGGCCTGGTTACTGACCACAGCGTGAACCTTATGGGGCTCACTGCCAGCACCACCTATCACTACAGAGTGAAATCCAAGGATGCCTCGAACAATGAGTCTTCCTCGGGAGATTACACCTTCGCCACCCCTGATATCATCGCGCCCGCAATTTCTCAAGTGAGTGCCGATAACATCACCGGGACCAGTGCCACCGTAACCTGGATCACCGCTGAAGCAGCGACCAGCCAGGTTGAGTATGGCCTGACGGATCAATATGGCCTGGCCACAGCCCTGGATGTGAACCTGGTGACCAGCCACAGCGTGAATCTGGCCGGCCTCAGTTCCAACACCACCTATCACTACAGAGTGAAGTCGAATGATGCCTCGAACCGCCTGGGCCAGTCGGGTGACTTTACCTTCACCACCAACTCTGCCAGCTCCATCGTCATCTCCCCGGCTGCCCGCACCATCATGCCCGGCATTAGCCAGGCCTATGCCGCCGAGGCCTTCGACCAGTTCAATAACAGCCTCGGCGATGTCACCGGCAGCACCCTCTTCTCCATAACCCCAGAAGCGGGTGGCTCATGGGTCGCCAACGTCTATACCTCCCAAAAAGCCGGCGCCTGGACCGTTACTGGCAACTACAGCGGTCTCACCGATACCGCTGCCCTTACCGTAAACCTTGGCCCTGCTCACCACATCCTCGTCTCCCCGGCCGCCACCACTATCCTGGCCGGCAATACCCAACTCTACACCGTTGAGGCCTTCGACCTGTTCGACAACCTCATCGCCAACGTCACCTCCACTACCCACTTCTCCATATTGGAGTCCGGTGACGGTGGCTCCTGGGCCGCCAATATCTATACCTCCAAGAAAGCCGGTACCTGGACCGTCATCGGCAACAACACCAGCCTCGGCCTCTCCGATACCGCTTCACTTACCGTTAACGTCGGCTCCGCCTCCTATATCGTCATCACTCCGGATAGCTCCACCATCACCGCAGGAAGTAACGTCACCTATACCGTCGAGGCCTTCGACCAGTTCGATGACACCCTCGGCGATGTCACCGCAGGCACCAACTTCGCCATATTGGAGCCCGGCCACGGCGGCTCGTGGAGCGGAACCTATAGCAACGTCTATACCTCGGAAAATGCCGGTACCTGGACCGTCACCGGCAACAACACCAGCCTCGGCCTCTCCGATACCACCTCCCTTACCGTTAACGCAGGCTC
>JBGOWL010000114.1:0-5767 GCA_041478585.1 Dehalococcoidia bacterium
AGCACGACGCCAGCAGTATGTCATTCACTTCAACCCCAGCCGATGTTGCTTTGGCTTCAAGCTGGCTCAGCTTCTCCGGGCCTATAGTGGCGTTGCAGAAGAAGGTGTCTCTCGAGCACCCTGATTTGTCATGGTACGGCCTCGATGGAGAAGGAATGGCTGCAAGGACAAGGCGATAGATGATATCGTAGATTATTTTCCAGTAGTAGTTCTTCACCCTGGTCCTCTGGCTCTGGGCGAACTGAAACAGAGCATCCCTCTTGCGGGACAGGCGGATATCCTCCGGCGGCTTCACATCCTTGAGGTTGCCGTTGTTGTAGTACTCAATGATCTTTCTGATGAAGAAACTGGCGCGGAGTCCATCCGCTGCCGAGTGATGGAAGGTAAAGACGAGAGTAGATTGAATCTCGTTCTTCCTCAACAGAAGGACCCTGAAAGGGAACTCCTTCCTCAGATCCAGGGGTTTGTTCATCCATTCAAAGAGATACCTGTCGTGGTCTGAATCCGGGATCTGAGCCAGACTCTGCACGGTGAGGACGCTGTTTCCGAAGTCATCCTGCACTTCGCGGATGATTCTGAGGTACTTGCCCCGCAGGACTGTCCTCATTACGGGGTGAGCAACCTGGGCAGACATGATAGCCTGGTTCAATCTGGACGGGTCAATTTCGCCCTCGAGATCCAGGAAGGCATGGATCAGAAACGGCTCGTTGACCTCATGGAAGGCCAAGACGGTCCTGTCCATGCAGTTCAAACGCAGGTATTTGCCAGACCCTTTCATCTGCCTTCCCATCAGAGTGCGTTGCTAAGCCGGATACTCAGGCCTCGGCCCATAGATTCCTGCTTCCGCAGGAATGACCGGGAACTGAATTCGCTCAGTTGCACTCCCCGCACATTGGACGACATAGTACCACATAGCAGACGTGGATGCAAAGAGGTATTTCTCTTGACACAGGAAGCGGGCTGCCCTTACAATCGGACTTGTCGAAGAACGGCGTTTCGCGTTCAATTGGAGCAGATTAAGGGGATATAGCTCAATAGGGAGAGCGCTGCGTTCGCATCGCAGAGGTCGGGGGTTCGAATCCCCCTATCTCCATGTGCCCCTGTAGCTCAGAGGACAGAGCAGCGGTTTCCTAAACCGCGTGTCGTGCGTTCGAGTCGCACCAGGGGTACCAGTTTTTGAAGCTAGGACTAGGTTCACAAAGATTCCGCCGGATGGACACAGAGGAAGTCCACATACACACATAATCGTAGAATCTGGTGACGAATTTGGACAAGGGAAGCTCTGATCGCCCAGTGGGTAACATGGTCAAACTACTGCTGTCATTATGCATGGTAGTATCCATGGTGGTGTGCACATCTCTTGTGTGTGAGAAACAGAGTATCCCGCCAACAGTCAAGACCAAATACGCCACAGAAATCACGGCCACGCGGGCCAGACTGAACGGCGACCTGATTACTATTGGCACAGCTTCTCAGGTGAAACTGTCATTCGAGTGGGGCACAAGGAGCGCCGACTATACCAACAAGCCTACTGTGCCCGCGACAACGGTTCCCGGCCCAATTTATTTCGATTTAAGCGGCTTGGAACCAGATACCACCTACTATTTCAGAGCGATAGCAGTCGGAGACGGCACAAGCTACGGCGCTGAGAGGAGCTTCAAGACCTCTCCACTCCCCTGAAGGGTTACTGCAACAGACTCCTGTGGAACTTCAGGCTGTCCTGAGCTATCCAGTGAGCACCAGGCTTCGCCAGTGTCGCGTCAGGTCATTATCTGCCAATTCGCTAACTTCCGTGAGTTTCAGGTCCCTGAGACTGACCTGCAGCGTCACTTCTACGCCGGGTAGACCCCGAATTCCCGTTGAATTTTCCCCGAATTTCCTCTATAATTCTGGCGATTTGACCCCTCGGTGATGCGAAAACCGCAGGTCATGCGAGCAGGAAAGGGGTGGTTCTAGCTTCAAATCAGGGGTTTTTGGGACGCCGCGTATTCCTAAACCGCGTGTCGTGCGTTCGAGTCGCACCAGGGGTACTAAAAGCGAATACAGGGGTGTAGCTCAGTTGGTAGAGCAGCGGTCTCCAAAACCGCCGGTCGTGGGTTCGAATCCTGCCACCCCTGCCAGTTTATTTCCGGGGCACTGCCTGTTGCCAACATCAAGGATTTCACCGCATCCCTGACAACCGATAAGTAGACATAATCTAGAACCCTTGACACCCCTCAAGCCCGTCTTGATATTACCCCACTGGCTATCCTACAGTGTATCCCACACGATATGCCATTGGGTCAGGCTTCTCCATAACCAGCGCCCGCACTGCAGCCAAAGGCCTACAGGGAGAGAACAGTGGCTGATCTGCAACGCCTCGCACCCCTCCGTTCTGCGCCTGCTCACACCACACAGCATTCATGAAGGACAATTGTAAGACGCGGAGGGCCTCTTGAGACACAGTTGTTAGATCTTACCTGTAGACTACGCTCTGACAGGATTTGCCAGATGCCAAAGCGGCGAGCCTAGTACGCCTGCATAGAGAAGGGAGGAGGCCAACTTATGGTTCAACAGAAGCAGTTACTACAGAAGATTGAGGAGGCAACCACACTCCTCAGAACGCTGAAGGAAGAGAGGGATGACGCAATTGTTCATCTAGGGAATCTCGAGCAGGAGAACAAGGAACTACAAGCATTGCTGACCCTCGTGGAATCAAAGGCTACCGAAATGCTGACCATTGGGTCCTTTTCGCAAAAAACGCAGTCCAGGGTAACAACAGCATCGGCACAGCGAAAAACTGAGCCAGCAGTAGCCGCAGTTCCAGCGCAGCCGAAGGCAGAGACATCGCCTACTGCACAGCCAAGAGCCGAGATAACGGCAGCACCAATAGAAGCCAATCAAGCCGAAGCGGTTGCTGTAGCGTCCGCCGATAAGACTGAGGACAAAGGTACACCCAGGAACTTTGCTGACCTGAAAGAGCGTTTCAGACGGCCTTTCCCCTAGAATTGACCTATAAACGAGGCTCTTCAGTCTTCGGCATCTATGGCTGATTCTGGAGAGAGGAGTCTCAGAAATACGCATGGCATTTTTGAGCATCGATGCACAGTGAGATTCATCTTCCTTTCCAGGAAAGAGAGGCCCATCCTATCCGTATGGGCCTTTTCTGGCATATTGCAGTCTCACTGCAGGGATGTCCTGTAGGACTTCGGATGGCAAGAAACCGTATCACCAGTCAGAGAATGCTGGTTGACGCCGTACCAGGCAATGCGCTATCCTACGAAGTGTCACAGGGGTCATCAGGGTTCTCGAAATTCAGGACCGCCGGTGGTTGGTTTCAAATCCTGCCACCCCTGCCAGTATCAAGATGAGAGAGGCCGAGGTGGTGGAACCTGGTAGACACGCCATCTTGAGGGGGTGGTGAGCTTAGCTCGTGGGAGTTCAAATCTCCCCCTCGGCACCAAGGGGCGGCGTTGCCAAGTGGTTAAGGCGAGGGTCTGCAAAACCCTTATACAGCGGTTCGAATCCGCTCGCCGCCTCCAACAAAATCCAAGGGGTATCCTTCCCTATTTCAGGTCAGGTGCCCTCACCTGACCTGTTCAGGCTTGTCCCCTCCCACCCGACGGGAGGCCACCAGGGCCTCCCCTACAGATGGATTGCACGAAGTTGATTTTCTCTTCCACAGCCGCAGTCTACAGGGCCTCCCCTACAGATAGCTCGTGGGTCGAGGGGCAGTCAGGGTGAACACCGGGCAACGCCCCAGGTACTTCTTCTCAACTACCACCAGGCAATCGGCGATGATATCGTGGAGGGCCTGTTTCTTCGAAGTGAACCCGGCCATAAAATAGCCGATGCACAGAATCAGACTCGATATGATCCTGGCCCAGTAGCGCCCGCTAGCTCTGCCGAAGGAGGCCCTGTTCCCTTGAATGTCCGTGACGATGATGCCCAATGCCATCTTACCCAGAGTCGCCCGGGCAGGAGAGCTCTCCATCAATATCCAATAGAGCCACGGGCCAACAATCCAGAAAAGGACAGCCGGTAACACGTCGCTATCCCGCCACGGTCCGACCCAGGGATGGAAGATGGCAGCAACAACGATGGCCACAACCCAGAGTACAGCAATATCGATGATGCAGGCAGCAAACCGTCTCCAGAAGCCGGCGTATTTCACGGCTGGTGCTGACGCAGTGGTCTGCTGAGCACCCGGGGTAGCTGCGGACGAGGCACCCGCCCCGCAGTGCTGACAGAAATCGATGTCCTGGTCATCAATGGCTGCCCCGCACTTCGGACAGAAGACCGTGTTTCCCTTCATCATGCTGTCTGAATCCGTCGGTTCTTCATATGCCTGGGCAGCCCCCGGCCCCACCTGGATTCCCGCTTCCGCGGGAATGACATAGGGAAGGGCGGGTATGACATGGCAGGGAAGCGTGTGAATGACACCAACGGAAGCAATCCACGGATCAAGGTGCTGCAATGTCATCGTCCGATGGCTGTGCACCGCTGAATGCTCAGAGCCTGGCGAATTCGCCCTTCCTGGATATACCCCAGTCACTGTAGCCCTGTTTGATGAGAGCCAGGTACTCCGGCGAGGGCTTAGTCTCCTCCGCCTGATCAATCCTGATATAGGTGACAGCCTCCACAAAATCACCATCTTCGGTGATTACCTTCACCTTGAGATGGTCATAGCCGGCAGGATAATCCTCGTATTTATCCAGAAGCCTCAGCCCCCGGTCCGAGATGTCATACAAGGCGCCGATGACCACATCGCCTTTGGACCCTCTGATGGTGGCAATGCCACCGCGCCACTTCCTGGACCAGCCGACAAAGATAAGCTTGTAATGAGGCAGCCTGGCAGTGAACAGCGGCCTGGCTTCCGGGCAGCGTTCGGCCATCTGCCGGCGGCTAAGATTGGAGGCATAGGCAAAGTAGTACATTCTGCACCATGCTGTCCCGTTCACCAGGCAACATAAACTGGCGCGCCTAGCCGGCCCCCAACTTATAGAAATCTATGTTACCATTGCTGGTTTCGACATAGATGTCGAGGCCGCCAGACCCCAGTACTCCCTGGAAGTAGTTTGACTCCGATTTGATAATCTCCATTCCCGACGGAGCTGAAATGATAGAGATCTGACCCGATGTAGCCTTCATTTCGATATCAGCATCCAAAGCAGGCGAGACATACAGCTCTATGGAGCCGTTGGTGGTCTTGACAGTCGTCCCCCCGGCCTTGATGTTCGCAATCTCCGCCTTTATGCTCTGGTTGGAGGTCTCCGCTATCAGAATGCCAGTAGCATCTGAGATATCTATAGGTCCGTTGCTTGTCTTCGCAGTAACATAACCATCGAGTTTCTTGACATATATTCCCCCGTTTGAAGCATTCAGCACCACGTCCCCTTTGGAGTCCTCGATCTCAATCTTTCCGTTGGTTGTTGTGGCAGTAATTGAGTCACCCGAATTCTTGACTGCTATTCCGGCACTGGAGGTAGTCAATACCCCGCCACCGCTCACTCTGTTCAACTCTATGCGCCCGTTGCTGGTTGTCGCAGTCAGGAGGCCCGACAGATCCTCAGCGTATATTCCCCCGTTGGACGCGGCCACTGTGACATTGCCGGTCACTTTCTGAAGTTCTACCTTGCCGTTGCTCGTCCTGACTGTGCCCAGCATGGAACTATTGGGGACCTTGATTTCATAGTCCACCGATACCTTGACGTTCTTCCCTGTGACTATGGTTTCGATGACTATGTTATCATTCCGACTGGTCACCTGGACCTCCACCTTTTCCATC
>JBGOWL010000076.1:0-6921 GCA_041478585.1 Dehalococcoidia bacterium
CTGGATTATGCTCATGCCCTCACAGCAAGCAAGACTGAACAGAGTTGCACGAAATGATACCTCAAGACTTGGTGTTGCAGAGTATACGGTGGCTATTAGATAATTCCAGACGGAGGGAGTAGTTCATGCTGAAGCTGTCTCGAGTGGCTCTACACGAGTGGGAGTTCGTCTATCCAGCCGTGTATCGTGCTCTAACAGATGAATTCAACGCCGGGTGCGAGCTTCTCGAGCAAGGCGATCTCAAAGCAGCCGAGAGAGTCTTCAGACAGGTACTTGTTCGGATGCCTGACCATCTGGATGCCATCCATCATCTGGCTATGGTGCTGTCAGAACGGGATGCACTCGACCCGGCCCATGACCTCTGGGACCAGGCTGTCCGCATCGGACGGAAGGCATTCCCTCGGGATTTCAAGCCAGGACGAGACAGGCTTGAATGGGGGTGGCTGGAGAACAGGCCGTTTCTTCGCTGCCTTCATGGATTGGCCCTGGCCAGATATGAGGAGGAAGAGGTAGAAGAGGCTCTGAGGCTGTTCCAGGAACTGCTCTCATTGAACCCAAATGATAACCAGGGGGTTCGGGCGATGGCTCAGGAGGCATTGTTCAAGCTAGGCAGATTTGAGGATGCCCTCAAGATCACTAAGCAGTACCCTGATGATGGGATGCCTGAGACTCTCTATGGGAAAGCTTTGGCCCTTTTCAGGCTGGGGCGACGACGAGCAGCGACCATGGCGCTCAAGGTAGCTGTGGAATACTCACCCCTGGTCAGGAAGGAGCTATTGAAGACAAGACACCGCTTGCCCAGGACAGAGTGGCCGGGTCTGGTGACCGTGGGCGGTGCTGATGAGGCTTACTATTACTGGCAAAACTGGGGACAATTCTGGGAAGAAGACCCTGAAGCCCTTGAATGGCTAAGGGGAATAACAGGACAGACCACCAGTACCCGTCGGGGTAAGGCCCGATAGTGGTATCTTTCATGACTAAAACAATGACTGTTTGCCTTGCGTCACAAGGTTCTTCGTCAAGCATAAGGGTGTGAATTGAACGATCGGCTTGCTTTACAATGGTGGATGAAAAGGTGGTCTGGGGTGCTCCGCTCTCCGAAAACTGGTCCAAGTGAGATGTCGGGCTCTGGGGATATACTCCATACACGGAGCGTATCAACTTCGCCAGAAAACGAGCAGGAGTCCTGGTTAGCTCGGACTCCTGCTGATGACTAGGCTGTTGACTGTCGCCTGGACCTACTGCAGTTGGATATCCGTCAAAGTGTACTCAAAGTAGTTGCTACTGCCCTCGCCGCTGGAACCGACCTTGAGGTAGATGGGGAGAGGCAAGTCATGAGAGAAGACCCCTTTGTACCCCGCTGTCTCACCCTCGTAGGTCCAGATGGCTTCTACTGTCCAGGCAGAGAAGCTGTAGCTGCCAATAGACTTAGTACCCTTGGTGCACGTGTAGCTGTACAACCCTGAAGACCATGATCCCACCGTCAGTTCTTGCTGTCCGCCTTCAGCAAAGGCGCCAAACCATATCCATGCCCAGCCATAGAGCCCATAGAATGTCCATTCGTCATAGCCATAGAACTCGCCTTCCACGATGGGAGTGTAGAGCACTGTGGTCCCTGCCGGTGGATCCTGCATCTCGCTCTGCATGGCATCAGTCAAGAAGTAGCTCCACCCGCCAGTGTTCCCGTCAGAGTCAACATATGTGGCCTTGGGGTAGATCCAGAAATACTGGGTTGTGGTCTCTAGGCTGCTTGTCGGTATCCAGACCGTGATCTCAGCCCAAGCGGGATGGTCTGCCCCGGTCTCGTCCTGCACCACTGTGATGTGGTGCTTCACCTTGTAGCACTCCAATGATGTGGACACAGTGGTATTCACAACCTCGTAGGTGCTCTGGTTCACTACCATCTTGGCGGTTTCTACCTGCGTCGTCTCTTTGCCAAGATAGGTCCCCTCGATCTCGAACTGCCGGATCTCGCCATCCTCACTAGAGATGGAGTCAATGGTGAAGGTCTCTATCTTGCCTGTTCCGCCGGAAGCGGGTGTGACTGTCTCATCGAACGCGTAGGCCGCCCACTGCTCAGCCTCAGTGCCATTGCCATTGCCGTCCCCGTTCCCGTTGCCGTTTCCTTCACCGCCATTACCGCTGCAGCCAGCCAGTGACAAAACAGCCAGGATAGCGATTGCCAGAAGGATCAGTCTCTTCATAAGTCACCTCCAGATTTCGTGAGGCCGCTGTGCTGCGATCCAAGCCAGTCGCTCATTCAATGCCCGGCGCAAGCGACTCCACTCAGTTTATATCATTTGACCAACATGATTGTCAATAAACCGTCGTGGACACACCGATTGCTTGGTTCGAGTCATCTGAGGCAACCTCTTATGGAACTTCAAACCGTTCTTGAGAATTGACATCTTCTGTGCCTGAGCGAGGGCAAGCAATTCGCCAAAAGGGGGAGAGACCATGTCAAGACTACTGTTGCTGGTAGCCATCCTACTGTTGGTGGGCTCATCTCTTGCCTGCGGGGGCCCTACGCCTTGCGTGACGACCCTGAATGCAATGGAAATAACCGCCAACTCTGCTGACTTATATGGCTACCTGGATCAAGAGTCAGAAGCGGAGGTGAAGTTCGAAGTGTGGGCTGTCGGTTATAGGCAAGTCATCAGCGCAGGCACAATGACAGGTCCCGCGTCATTCAGTTTGCGAGTCAATGATCTGGAACCCGAGACTACCTACTCTTTCAAGGCGGGGGCTGAACGTAATGGTGCTGAGGCGTGGGGCGACGAAAAGCAGTTCACCACACTCCCACTGGTTGAATCAGCCACAGTGACCACCGGCGATGCCACCGACATCACCGCTGAGGGCGCCATACTGCACGGTACCGTGGAATCCGTAGGTATGGCATCGAACCTCATGGTCAGCATTGAGGTGGGAACAACCTCTGGTGGTCCTTTTAATTGGATCTACGGTGTCCAAGGGACCTTTCAATCACCCGGGCCATTCAGTGTTGACGTTTCTGGTGTGAGTCCTGAGACCACCTGTTACTACAGGGCCGCGGGATCGAGCATTAACCTTGTTGTACCCTATGGAGAGGGGAAGAGCTTCAAGACCGGTAAGGCTGCGGAACTAACCATCTTGAGCAGCCAGATGGTGACTGAAGCCTCAACGGTCTTGAAGGTTACCGGGCAAGCCCAAAACACGGGCACCAAACCGCTCACCTATGCTCTCACGGTGGACTTCAAAGACGCTCTAGGGGCACTGCTGGCGTCAGGAAATGCGGACAAGAGCAGCTTGGGCCTTGGAGAAGTCTGGACATGGGAGGTAACGTACCCACCTCGCGGATATCTCCAATGTGGCCAGCTACGAAGCCCATGTGGCTCAGATATTGGCGTAGTGTCCTCCAACCCGAGACGGGTTGGAGGCACCTTCTGTTGGCGCGGCAGGGAGGCATGGCCTGTCGGTTGGCCTTGGCTTGGTGGTAGTATAGCTTGTCCCCGTGAAGTTCGGTCTCGGTTACCGGGTCGAGTTCCTTCAGCAGTTCCAGCTTTCAGTACGCCAACGCAAAGGACTTCTCAAAGATCCTGGTTTTACCTATTGTACGAAATGTTGGGCGAACCGTACCCGCCTCCTTCAAGAGGCAGCAAATCGCCAGAAATAGAGCGTCGGGCAAGGGAATTAGACGCGCTTGAACGACTAACTGGATAAAGGGGGCAGATCAACACCCAGAACACAGACACTGATGAGATGAGTGGGGGCGCTGAAGCACTACCTGTATATGGTCACTTGGGTAGTGGGGAGTCAATAGTGAAACCGACCTTTCGAGGTCGGTTTTCTTTTTTGAAGGGGGTGCGTGATGGACTATCAGCTTTGCAGCTCCTGTGGGGACAAGGGCCACCTGCGCCAAGTCACCTGCCCCAGATGTGACGGGTTGGGCAGGCTGCGAATTCCACTGAGACCCATTGCCATCATGAAGGAGAAACGTGCCAAGGGGTGAGAGTGACAACGAGCAAATGGCTGGCAGTCAATCTCGAAAAGGGGCAGAAGAAGAGAAACCCAAGGAAGAACCGAAGCAAGATACCAGGAAGACCACTAGGAACGGTGGCTACACCATCCCTGTGCAGATGTCCTAGATTGCTTGTCTTGCCTGGCATCTGCTTCCCTTGCTCAACTTCTGAACCGTAACCCAAACGGCTCCTTGTAGAACTTGAGGACGTCCTCAGAGATTGACACTATCTATTGCTCGAGGGGGGCAATTATCGGGCAGCTCATGAGTGGGGACAATGGTGAGTAGGAAGCAGTTCACATACCTTTGCCTTGTCCTGGCGATAGTCGGGGCTGTTGTCGTTGGGATTATTGGTAGCCCAGGGGCTGAAGATAACTCGGCCTCTGTTGTGTATGACTCTGCCGGCAATTCATGGATAGGCTATCAGGATGAGACAAATGGTGACCCGAAGCAGACTGATGTTGCCTTGAAGCCGCGGCCAAATAGCCCCCCCAACCAGCCAAGCCATGCCTCGCCGGCCAACGGAGCTACAGGTATCAGCCTTGCACCCGTGCTTCAGTCGTCAGCTTTCTCTGACCCTGATGCAGGAGATAGGCATGCAGCCTCGCAGTGGCAGATCACCTCTGTCTCTCACAACTACTCCAGTTCTGTTTTTGACAGTAGCAGAGACACCCTGAACCTGACCAGCATCACTGTGCCCCTCGGAACTCTACAGGCTGCAAACACCTACTACTGGCATGTAAGGCACCAGGATAGCCACAGAGTTTGGTCCAGCTGGTCAGCAGAGACGTTATTCAGCACGGCTTCATCTCAGCCCACCGTAACAGGTGTCAGTCCCAATCAGGGGATCCAAGGGCAGACCCTCAATGTCACCGTTACTGGCACCAACTTCACTGGGGCCACAGGAGTCAGCTTTGACCCAGAGATCACGGTGAACAGCTTCACTGTGAATGACTCAACACGCATTACTGCCGTTGTCACAATCAGTGCTGCTGCAGCACCAGGCTTGAGTAGTGTCTCAGTCACCACTCCGAAAGGAGCTGGCACTTTGATCAATGGCTTCACCGTCTACGCACCGCCTCAGGCTAATCTCTCAGCTAGCGCCACTGAGGTTGCTACAGGACAAACCATTAGCTTCATCAGCGGCTCCTTGTGGGGAATACCGCCTCTGACTTATGCTTGGGACTTCGACAATGATGGAGCCATCGACAGCACCAATCAGAACCCAACCTACTCCTATGCTGTGGCTGGCACCTATACCGTGTCGCTCAAGGTAACCGATTCGATGGGTAACTCTGACACCGAGACGAAAACTGGCTACGTTACCGTAAGCAAGGCAATTGAGCCGCACGATATTACACCGCAGGATGTCACTGCAGTAACCACAACAGACGGGCAAATCGCCATGACGTTTCCCACTGATGCTGTTACCGTCTATGCCACAGCGGGTATCAGGCAGATCTCACCTTCCTCGGTTGCAGACGCACCAGAAGGTTTTAAGGTAGGCAGTTCTTGCTTCACCATAGAGGCCGCAGATGCTCGTGGCAACGCCATTGTCAATTTCCCTCGACTAGTGACCATCACCGTGAAGTATTCAGATGAGGATTTGGCTGTGGCAGGTGATGACCCAGAGAATCTGGTTCTGGCCTACTACAACGAAACCACAGGCAAATGGAACCCCCGTGAAACCACGCTCAATAGGGCGGACAGAAGCTTGAGTGCCACCACCACGCACTTCGGGACGTGGGCGATTCTGGCAGAAAGCCATTCCAGGGGCCTGACATCATGGATTCGGATTATCATGGGCGTCGCGATAGCTTTGGGATTGGGCATCGCAGCAGGGAAGTGTATCTCTGTCGAAGTCGAACGGCGGGACCGGGTGCCGTGATTGACCTGATGTCTCACATTTTGAAACCTTTGCTTTCAAATGTAGGCCCCGAGTAGTTTGTGATTCCCGGTTGGATAGACAGATGTGTCCGGACTTCTTGTTTGTGATGCATACAAATGACACTGTAAGGCACTAGTTGTCACTCGCCGAACAAAATCGCCAACAGGCCCCTGACCCAAACATACCGTTTTGTACGTGAAACCACCCTTTGGCATCCCATTCAGCGGACTGGCAGTCAGAAGGCCGCGGGTTCGAGCCCCGCCAGTTTCAACAGTTGGAGAAGCCGCCCGGCGATGCCAACGGCTGCCCCTCCTGATGTGATGAGCATCCCTATGCTTCTCGAGGAGCGCGAAGGACGGAGCCCTCAACCAGTGTTTCGACTTTCCGCTGTCGAAAAGTCATGTATGGTGGGCAGCACTGTACGAAAGGCAGAACCTTTGAGTTGGCTTTCAGCCTGACCAGTTAGCCCTGCTCTCCACTCAGCATTGCATCTCTGAGACTGCGTGCACGACTAGACCAACCTCTGGGTTCATTGCACAGAAGCTTGTTCTGTTCATGGACGTGCCTCTGCGGCGGAAGTCACATATAACGGGTGGCACGCTCATGCAGAATACTGGCGTTAACATTGCACGAGCAGCTGTAGAACGATAGAGCGAGAAATCGGTGGAAGCGAGTGAATGGCCATGACACATGGCGCATACTGAATTGAAAGGAGGATGGCAATGAAACGCAATATCGGTAATCTGGAGAGAGCGCTCAGGGTATTCGTCGGCATAGTGATGGTTGCAGTCGGGTTCGCCGTTATGGAGGGCGCGGCCGGTATCGCAGTAGGTGTCATAGGCCTGATTCCACTGTTGACAGGTCTGACCGGGTGGTGCCCTTTGTACACGCTCTTCAAGAAAAATCCCGTCAAGCAAAGCTGGCCCTTCGAGACCGGCATAATCACCGACCCATGCTACTGCAGACCGTCAGCGCACAATGGTGATACGCATGAGGCACACGTGTATGTAAGGGAACTCAATATACACCGAGCCAC
>JBGOWL010000256.1:0-2995 GCA_041478585.1 Dehalococcoidia bacterium
GCCCTTGCGTCTCCTATCCTTCCAAGGGACGATGCGGCGCTCTGCCGGACGAAGAATGATTCATCCTTCAACGCTTGAATGAGGGGATCAACCGCATCCTTATGGCCTATCTTGCCGAGAGCTGAAGCAGCCTCCTCACGAGCAACAGTGCCGCCGTTCTTCAGAGAATCAAGCAGGTCCTCCACCACTCCAGGATGACCGCCCATCTTCCCGAGAGCCTCTGCTGCGGCACTGCGAACGTCCTTATCCTTGTCTTTCAGTGCCTCTGCAAGCACGTCAACAGACCGTGGGTCACCTACCTCTCCCAGGGCAAGCGCCGCATCCCTGCGGAGCCAGCCTTCCCTCCTTTTTATCGCCTGCATCAGACCTGCAACATCCTTGTTGGCCTTCATCTCTTCAACATTGGTCTTGAATAGAGAACTGAACAATGCCACTTTGAAACCTCCCAGGGTTCATAATAGCCTGCAATCCGCAATGCATTCATACACTGTCTACAGCGCTGCAAAGTCCAGCGCTGGCTACCTCTATGCAGGCAATCGTGTAGTTGACGATTATAGCAGACAAACACCAGCCACTCAAACCAAGTTCTGCATTGCTTCGTGCAGCCCTCCCCCTGCAAGAAGAGTACGTTGACTTTTCGTATTTCCATGCGCTACCATTCATCCAATGTCAGAGACTGTCGAGCAACACGCTATGCAAGAATTGCATGGCTTACCAAGGCATGTTTGAGCCACTATCCTCTTTGTATATCTCAGAACTTCTCTCCATTCTATGCCAGCGAGGAGCCGTGTAGATATGGGTTTCATGGAAGAGTTTAGCGACAACGAAGTGCTGCGCTGGTTGGTGCCCGCTGGGATAGCCATAGCCATCACTGTGATCGCCGTTTTGCTGAGGAACTTCATTTATTGGAGGCTTCATAAATGGTCAGCGAAAACAGAGACGCAGTGGGATGACATCTTAGTCCGCTCAAGTCGTTTCCCCTCCATACTGTGGTGCCTCTGGCTGGGCATCTACGCAGGGGTGGAATTTGCAGTGGTGCCGGAATCGTGGGAGGTACATGTTGATAATGTAGCCCCCATTCTTTTCGTCACCATGGGTATCTACACTGGCATAGTCATAGTCCGAATCTTCATAGACTGGTACATCATCGAGGTGGCTCAGAAAACCGCCAGTCCCCTGGATGACATGATAATGGGGGCACTGAAGTGGATCGTCCCACTGGTTGCAGGGATTCTGGGGCTGTTTCTTATTCTGGAAATGGCTGGTGTCGAAGTGCCACCGGTAAAGAACTGGCTGAAAGTGCATGGGGCAACGCTTGGTCTTCTGGCAGTTATCGGCCTCTTTGTTCTCCTGGCAGCGACCGCGGCCTTCCCCAAAGCCATCAGAGGAGCAGCCATCAGATCAGCACAAGGCCAGACCGAGGAAGAGCTCAACAAGAGAGTAGAAACCATGTCCAGCATACTGGTAGCTGCGTTTCAGGCAGTTGTTGTTGCTGTCATCACCTTCATGATGCTGAGTGAGATAGGACTTAACATATCGCCTATCCTGGCTGGGGTAGGTGTGGTAGGTATCGCCATCGGCTTTGGAGCGCAAAGCCTAGTCAAGGATATACTCGCCGGGTTATTCATCATCCTGGAGAACCAGTATCGCAAGGGCGATGTGGTCAGGATCGCCAGTACATCAGGTGTGGTTGAGGACATCAATCTGCGCAGAACACTACTGAGAGACCTGGATGGCATCGTACACTCGGTGCCGAATGGGGAGATTAGTGTGGCCAGCAACTTCACCAAGGGCTATTCAAGAGTGAATATTAACATCAGTGTGGGCTACGGCACAGATCTGAATCATGCCATAGCAGTCATCAATAGGGTAGGGAAAGAACTGGCAGACGATCCTGCCTGGGCAGCCGACCTTTTGACCCCACCACAGGTCCTGCGCGTCGACAATCTGGGCGATTCCGGAATCGATATCAAGATAATGGGAGATACTAAGCCCATCAAACAGTGGGCCATCATGGGAGAGCTGCGGTTGAGGCTAAAGAAGGCATTCGACGAGGAAGGTATAGAGATTCCCTGGCCACATACGAAGGTCTATTTCGGCAATGCTCTGGTGTCTCCGGCATCGAAGGAGAGCCGGTAGTGCAGCGTTATCCCGTACGGGCAATCAGTGACAGGGACTCTACTCGCCAAACAAACCATTCGAGGGGGTATTGTGCAACTGCTTAAGAAAACAAAATCCATCTGCCCGGAAGATTTGAGGGTCCTGGACGCCGAACTGTGGGAAGTCGATGGTCAGGTCCTAATGAGAAAATCCTGTCCTGACCACGGCAGTTTCGAGGATGTCTATTGGAGTGACTATCCGGAGTACATAAGAGCCGAGAGGTTCAGGGATGATGGCAAGGGACTGTCTGCACCAAGGCCGACGCGCATTGGCTGCCCCATGGACTGCGGCATCTGCCAGAACCACAGGACACATACCACCCTCTTGATTCTGGATCTGACCAACAGATGCAATCTGCGTTGCCCCATATGCTTTGCCGGAGCTCACGCAGTGGACTACGTCTATGAACCGACCCTGAAACAGATAAGGTCAATCATAGAATACGCCCAGGAAATGAACCGGCCTAATGTTGTCCAGGGGATTCAGAACAGCGGCGGCGAGCCCACAGTCAGAGAAGACCTTCTGGACATACTGAGGCTGGAAAAAGAGATGGGCATCGACTACATCCTCCTGGCCACAAACGGCATAAAGCTGGCCGAGGACATTGAGTACTTCAAGAAGCTGCGAGACCTGGAGGGAGTTTATGTATACCTCCAGTTCGATGGGGTAACATCCGAGCCCTACATAAAAGCTCGGGGACGCGACCTGTGGCCCATGAAACAGAAGGTTATCGAGAACGCCAGGAAGATAGGCTTCGACAGGATTGCACTGGTTCCCACAATAGCCAAGGGGGTCAATGATCATCAGATAGGCGATATCATGAGATACGTAGCAC
>JBGOWL010000078.1:0-6847 GCA_041478585.1 Dehalococcoidia bacterium
CCCGCTTCCAAGTTAGCGGCAGTATGATAACCACCATCAGCCAGGGTAATCTGGGCGCGCTCTCCCGTGGACTCTTCGGCCCGCTCCAGCATAGGGACCAACTGGCCTGAGTCAGCCGCAGCGTTCACCACCTCGGCAGCCGTAATCAGCATGCCGTTTCCCTTCACTGCCTTCTGGTCCAAAGGCGACACCATCGCCTGTGCATTGTAGCCAATGATGATCCCGCTCCTTGCCTTCATGAGTTGTGCGTCTGCGTCGGTCAGGTTCACCTTTGACATGGTTTGGTGCTGGGCCAAGCGACTCATGGCATCCCGGACTTGCTGCCGCAATGCCTGCGCCTGCTGGAGTTCCTCCGGGAGCCGAGGAGGTAGTGGATCGTCGCCTCCCTCATTCTGGGCTTCCAACTCGGCAATAGCTACCTCAGTACGCTCAAGCAATCGGTGGAGCCCAGCGGAGTCGTAAGTCCGGTCACCTGCGGCATTTGCTGCTATCTTCGTCCCATCCAATGCCTGCACGGCCAGATCGACCAGTCTCAACTCCAACGCCGTTGCCACCGTGTGTTTCAACAGCTTCCGCATCGCTTCTCGATGGGCCTGATAGAATCGCCAGAGGGTGTTGTGGTCTGGATGCTGCCATGCCGTTAGCCACAAGTAGGGCACTTGATCTCGACAAGCCGCCTCCAGCTTGCGAGAGGAGCGTATCCCTGTCATGAAGCCATGTAGCCATACGCTGAGCAATGCTCTGGGATGGTAGGCCGGAGCGCCCAGTGGTTCCCCATCCGGCCCAATCCCCAATTCGACCCATGCTGCCCGGTCAAGTGAATCAACAAACGCAGCCACAAAGCGCGCCGGATGATCGTCGGGAATCAGTTCTCCCAGGGTTGGCGGCAATAACCAGGCCTGTTCACGATTCAACGGACGTAGTGGCATCAGGCTCACCTCCTTACCTGGAATTGGCCCAATTCTACCACCACGATTGAATTCTGAGACAGGCTCTCTCCCCCATCTCCCCGTGCACAGCATGCCCGCAAACACTCTCCAATTCGTGCAATGGATCGAGGCCATCACGATGACCGTCTGGGATCACCCGGACCATTGAAGAACCTTGTCTGCCACTTAAGGCCGCCACCACCCCCAACCACCAGACATGACCCAGCGATGGGAAGACTGGAAGTCAAGGAGTCGGCATTTTGTGTCTGGGGAGACCCCAAATTGCGGTTTTTGACCCCTTGCCTAGTTGGACCGTCAATACGCAATCACACAATCAGTGGCATCTGTGATAGGGCGGACAATGCTCGCAAAGTTGCGGCCTGCTCGTATCTGTGGCTGAAGTGATCCGCCTTCGGACAACATTGAGGGCGTCTCAGGGGCGTCTTCCCGCTGTTCGCCCCACCGTTCGGCATCTCTTACGCATTCACGCTTCGCTTGGCAGCGGCAGGCTTCAGGGTGCCGAGTTTCATCCTATCCATGGGCGAAAACCTCCTATGCTGAACCCTGACGTGCGCCGAAGCTAAGTTGACATAACGTCGGACCATTTCCAGAAGGGTGTGGCCCATGATCTGCTGCAGCGTGAAGACATCGCCACCGTTGACCAGGTAGTTCATGGCGAAGGTGTGACGGCAGAGATGCGGATGCAGACGCTTCACTCCTGACATCCGGCTGAGCCTGCTCATCATCAGCTGTATCGCGTTACCACTCATAGCTCTGCCCTCAAGCGTCAAGAAAAGGTTGTCCTCGGCGGCATTGAGCGACTCGCGCCTGAAGTGGTAGACATATCTCAGCAGCACCTTCTGGGCCAGGCCACCGATAGGCACGATGCGCTCCTTAGCGCCCTTGCCCATCACCTTGAGATATCCCTCATCCAGGTGGGCATTGGCCATGGTCAGATTGGCCACCTCAGACAGCCGCAATCCGGTGTCCAGCATGGTGATCAGTAATGCCCCGCTGTCCCGGCATCCCCCACGACGCCTCCCGGTCAAGACAGGCCAGTATCCTGGCCACCTCCTCATCCCTGAGCACCTCCGCCAGCCTCTGGGGAGCCTTGGGTGGCTTGAGATTAGCCAGAATGTTCTCCTGGGTGTAGCCTTCCCTGTGGAGCCAGGCGAAGAAGCCCCTCAGGGCCCGAACATAGGTCTGGACCGATATGGCCCGCAGATTCTCCTCAGTCACAAGGCACTGCCGGTCATACCACTTCTTTCTGGTCTGGAGATAGAGGACGAACTCCCTGATCAGGTCAATGTCGAGATTCTCCAGGGTGTCCGGCAGCTTCCGCTCCTTGAGATAATCACCGAAGTACCTCAGCACGCGCGCATACCAGATGACCGTGTCAGGAGACTTTCCCTCGCTGCGGTTGTAGGCCTCGAAATGCTTCGCCAGCCTGTCCAGTGGAATATTACCCTTGTCCACGTCCTGCCACCTCTTGTTCCTTACTGTCATCACCATGTTAAGCCCCTTTCTTTGTGGGCGGTCAAAAATGTGTGACCACCCTGTGATTAGTCCGTGAGCCTCAAGTGATGACGTCTTTTGCCGTTTTTAGGCAACGAGTCAAGGTGTCGTCGGACCGGGGCGATCGCGACTGCATGCCTAGTCGAAACTAGAGGGGGCCCCCCCACGAAGGAGCCCCCGGTTTCCCAACGTGGAGCGGGCGACGGGATTCGAACCCGCGACTCCTTGCTTGGGAAGCAAGCACTCTACCGCTGAGTTACACCCGCTCTAAATAGAAGTTTAATCAGCCCTGGAAAATACTGTCAAGCCACAACTTGACATAATCCCTGCAATACTTTTCAGGCACTATCCCCAGGAGACTCATCTTCCGGTGCGCCCCCGTCTGCCTTCTTTCTGTCGTGAAAAGCCCTGTGTACCTCCCTCAGTTGCCTGTCGGTGACATGGGTATAGACCTGGGTGGTCCTGATGCTTTCATGGCCGAGCATCTCCTGGACCGAGCGAATATCAGCACCAGCGCTCAACAGGTCGGTAGCAAACGAGTGTCTCAAGGTATGAGGAGTAGCCTTTACCGGCAATCCGCACATCCGGGCGTACTTGGAAACGATAAGCTGTATGGACCTTGGCGTCAATCGCATCTTCTGGCCGTCCTTTGAGATGTCCACCCCACCGGCATAGCGGATGAACAATGGCTTGAAATGATCTTCACGCGTATCGAGGTAACGTCTGATCCACTCCACAGCCCCGTCCGACAGGAATACAACCCGCGGTTTACTCCCTTTGCCAACCACGCCAAACTCCCTGCGTTCAAGGTCTACCTGGTCCCGATTGAGACGCGCCAACTCGGAAACCCTCAGGCCAGTGCTGAACAGCATCTCCAGAATAGCTCTATCCCGCAGACCAATCACCGTCGAGGTATCGGGACTACCAAGAAGTCTCCCCATCTGATCCGTATTCAGAAACGCGACGGCCCTGGAAGCACTCCTGGGGAGATCTATCTTGTCTGGTGGCAATGTAGTGATATTGCGCTGCACGACAAGATAGCGTAAGAGAGACCTCAGAGCGATAGTGTAGTAGCTCTGGGTAACCTTTTTGAGCGATGAACCATCCGGAGCCGTGAGCCGCGATAGATACAGCCGGTATTTCCGGACCAGCTCCAGGTCTATGTCCTCCAGCCTCGTTTGGGGAGCAGTCGCTGCAAGCCATTCAGAAAAGCGCCTGAGATAGCGACGGTAGACTTCGACCGTGAGCGGGGCGGCACCCTTTTCAACCTCTATATGCTCCAGAAACTGGCCGATCGCCTCGTCAACAGTCATGGCTGTCATCCTCAATCCATCATGGTTCGCATAACGTACCTTTTGCGAAGGTACTACTTCCAAACCACCTTTGTCAAGCCCTTGACATAACCAGACTATCGGAGATTTCCTGCAACAGCCGCTCCAGACCAATCCCTTTACTGGCCGAAATCGCTATCATGCCCTGGGCATCAGCGGAAATGGGGAATCGTTGGTCAAGATGCTCCATCAATACATCACCGCCATCCAGCAGATCGATCTTGTTCAGCAGTGTAAGCCTTGGCTTCTCGTCCAGTCCAAGCTCGGCCAGTATGTCCTCCACCGTCTGGCACTGCTCCGCGGCGTTCTTATGGGTTATGTCTACTACGTGAAGGAGCAGATCCGCCTCACTCAGTTCCTCCAGTGTCGCCCTGAAAGCAGCAACAACTGTAGGAGGCAGTTTATGAATGAAGCCAACAGTATCTGTGAGCAGGATTGTCTGCTGGTCAGGCAATGTCAGGCGACGCGTTGTGGGATCCAGGGTAGCGAATAGCTTGTCTTCCACAAACACGTCAGCACCGCTCAGGGCATTGAGCAACGTGCTCTTGCCGGCGTTGGTATAGCCCACCAGGGCGACAACCGATATGCCTGTCCTCTTGCGGCGTAACCTGTAAAGGGTGCGGTGCTTCCGCACTGCTTCCAGTTCTTTCTTCAGCCGATGAAGCCTTCGCTCAACAAGGCGCCGGTCAGTCTCTATCTGCCTCTCTCCTGGCCCCCTGGTGCCGATGCCACCCCCCAGACGCTCCAGATGGCTCCACTGTCCGGCCAAGCGCGGCAGCAGGTATTCATGCTGGGCTAGCTCCACCTGCAGTTTCCCCTCGTGTGTCTGTGCCCGCCTGGCGAATATCTCCAGGATCAAGGCCGTTCGATCAATAACCTTGACCTCAAGAGCGTCCTCTAGGCTCTTCTGCTGCCGCGGCGAGAGTTCGTCATCAGAAATCACCACGTTATATCCCACTTCTTCCTTCAGGGCGACCAGTTGCTTCAGCTTTCCAGCGCCCAAGTACGCGGAGGAGGGCCTGTCCAATCGCTGTATCATCTGCCCCACTACCTTTACACCAGCCGTATCCGCCAGGCTCGCCAGCTCACCGATGGCATCTTCCGGCGTCCACCTGTCTTTCTTGTTCTTTACTTCCACGGCAACCAGATAGGCCTTCTCCCTCGACTCGGTTGTGGAAAACGTATTCTTCGGAATAATGCCCCCTTTATGTCAATACTTTATGTTAACGGCGTATTATTATGTCAAATGGTTATGTCAATATCAGCCAGCGCCAATCAATCAACAACAAAGCTGACAAGAAAGTGTTATGTCAAATTATTTCCCGGCTATTTCCCCGGTGTCGGGGGTTGCGACCTGCTCCAACTCCGCAGGCGTCCCAATCCTTCATCAATGTCACTGTCCGCTGCGGTCAACGACAGGCGGATGTAGCCTTCCCCGTACGTGCCATAGCCAGTGCCCGGCGTCACCACGACATCAGCGCCATCCAGCAGCCTTGTGGCATATTCCGCCGAGGTATAGCCATCGGGAATCCTGGCCCAGATATAGAGACTGGCCCTGGGAGGAGTCGCACCCAGACCGATCTCTCGCAATACCTTGATGATTCGATCCCGTCTCCGCTGGTAGATCGCGTTGTGCTCCTCAATACAACCCTGATCGCCCTCTAAAGCCTCGATGGCGGCATACTGGATAGCCTGCGGAATTCCTGAATCCAGGTTGGACTTGAACCTCATTAAGGCATCCCTTATCTGGGCGTTGCCTACTGCCATCCCCACCCGCCAGCCCGTCATATTGTAGCTCTTGGACAGGGAATGGAACTCCAGGCCCACATCCTTCGCACCAGGTACCTCCAGAAAGCTCACCGGCCGATAGCCCTCAAAGGCAACTTCGGTATAGGGAGCATCATGGCAAACCACAAGGTCATACCTCTTGGCAAAGGCTACCACTTTTTCGAAGAAGTCGAGATCAGCCACCGCACCTGTGGGGTTGTTGGGGTAATTCAGCCACATCACTTTGGCACGCCTGGCCACCTCTGGCGGTATTACCTTCAGGTCAGGCAGAAAACCTCTATCCGCCGTCAAAGGCATGACATATGACTCGCCACCGGCGAACATGGTGCTGATGGCATAGACAGGATAGGCCGGGTCAGGGACAAGAGCAACATCGCCAGGATCGATGAAACAGAAGGCCAGATGGCCGATGCCCTCCTTTGAGCCGATGAGGGGCAAGACCTCCGTTTCAGGATCGAGGATAACACCGAAACGGCGCCCGTACCATTCGGCAATGGCCTGACGAAATTTCGCCAAACCGTAGGTCTCAGGATACCTGTGGTTGGCCGGAGCTCTCGCCTCGCGGCACAGTCTCTCAACTACGCTATCCGGTGTAGGAATATCAGGATCACCGATGGCAAAGCTGATGACCTTCTCTCCCTTGGCCTTCTTCTCAGCGATTTTCCGGGATATCTGTACAAAGAGATACGGTGGTAGCCCTTGAATGCGTCTGGAAACCCTCATCGCTCCTCCAAAGGATTCTGCTTCGGCCAGTATCCGCTGAAAACCATCCCGGCAGGCCCACTGAGATAGACACTCCCCTCCCCATCCCACTCCACACCCAGCCTGCCCCCCGGCACCACCAGCTCCACTGGACTGTCAACGTAGCCGTGAAGCCGCGCCGCCACAGCCGCAGCGCACCAGCCGCTGCCGCACGACAGGGTCTCTCCGGCCCCACGCTCCCATACCCTGGCCTCTATCTTCCTCCGCGACACCACATGCGCAATCTCGAAATTGAGGCGCCGGGGAAACAGTCTGTCATTCTCCACCAGCGGGCCTATCTCCGTCAGAGGGAATCCCGCCACGTCTTCCACAAAGCATACTCCATGTGGATTGCCCATGGAGACGAACGTCAACAGCAACTCCCGGCCTCCTGCCCTCACCCCGTAGTCAACGATTGGCGTCTTCTCCGCCTTCACCGCAACCGGGATTTCCTTGGCCTTGAACTTCGGCGCGCCCATCTCTACCCGAAACCGGCTGCCCCCGTCGCGTGGCTGCACCGTCCTGATGCCGGCCTTCGTTTCG
>JBGOWL010000238.1:0-3302 GCA_041478585.1 Dehalococcoidia bacterium
ATTGTCCTGTTCCTCGTGATTTTAGGCGCGCTCGGCCATACCAGGATACCCGAAGGCGAGATCGTCTTTGCCAAGATGATGCCGGTGCCGTTTATCGACGCCACCTTTATAACGGCGTCCATTCTGGTGACCCTGTCTATTCCGCTGCTCCTGGTGCTAGGGTACGGAATATATCAAGGTGTGCAGCACTGGACGAAGCCAAGCGAGCCAGAGGAGAGGACCATAGGTTATGTCGACCATGTTGGAACCTTTGATGACTACACCAGTCAAGGCCTTGTCAGCTTTGTCTCCTATGGCAGCGACGAAGAGGCAAAGGGGGCGCTCCTGGCAGACGAGGTGGAAGAATACGTCGTTATCCCCGGGGACTATCTATCGACCGGTCTAATCCACAGGTTCACACAGAAGAGTGAGATTCAGGTGCCCGGCACGACCCAGAGGGCCATTGAGGACTTCCTGCTCTCGAATCTGCTCGCCGATGACCTCAGCCCCGAACTACTCGAAAGGGCGAAGGCGCCGATGTATCTTGACACAGTGCAGTTGGATGAGAGCGGCGAGGTGACCGCCGAAGAGAGCGAGTTCAACAAGTACTTCCTGCCCATTATCTTCGGGATGCTGTTCGTGTTTGCCATTTTCTTCTCATCGGGATTTCTCCTGCAGAGTGTCAGCGAAGAAAAAGAGAACAGAGTCATTGAGATTCTCCTGTCATCGGTATCATCGAGACAGCTACTGGCCGGCAAGGTACTGGGGCTCGGCACCGCCGGCCTTATGCAGACCACTATCTGGCTGGTGTCCGTGAAGGTCTTTGCCGATGTAGCCTCCGTCAACATCCCGGTGTTGAGCGACCTGTCAATCACTCCCGGATTCATAGCGGTGGGGCTAGTCTACTTTGTTCTCGGTTACCTTCTATTCGCCGCCCTGTTTGCCGGTATTGGCTCGCTGGGTTCCACCGCAAGAGAGTCTCAGAGCCTTTCCGGCATTCTGGTAATGCCGGCGGTGATGCCACTCTGGACCAACTACTTCATCATCAACAACCCTGATGGCACGTTTGCCAAGGTGCTGACCTTCGTTCCCTTTACCGCCCCTACAACGGCGATGATGAGGCTCTCCAGGGACAGCATGTCAAGCCTGGAAACTGCCCTCAGCCTGCTACTCCTCGCGGCGTCGGTGGTCCTCGCTCTTTGGATGGCATCGAAGGTATTCCGGGCGTTTCTCCTGATGTACGGAAAGTCTCCAAGCCTGAAGGAGATAGTGCGATCCCTGCGGGCCGCTTAGTTCAACGGTTACTCAATTGCTGACGGTGGTCTGCAGTGCTCTTTTCGTGCTAGGATGTATCTATGAGACTAGGCGCTTTCGAGATCAATGAGCCAGTTCCTGAACTGAACAGCCCTCATGCCCTGGCCATTCTGCGGCCGTGGATCGACGTGGGGGATGTGGGCAGCCTGACCCTATCCGGCCTGGAGTCTCACTTCAAGGCGGTGGAACTGGCAAGATTGGCCCGGCCCGGGAACTTCTTCGATTTCACCCGCTACCGTCCCACTCTGTACCTCGAGAACGACCGCCGTGAGGTCTGGGTTCCGAATACCGCCATCACCTATGCCAGATCGGAAAACGGTCCCGATTTCCTCTTTCTGCGGCTCCTGGAGCCCCACATGCTGGGTGAAGATTATATCGAGTCCGTATTAGCGGTTCTCCAGAGGTTTGGGGTCAAGAGATACCTCTTGCTTGGCTCAATGTACGATATGGTGCCCTATACCAGACCACTGCTGGTCAGTGGAATAGTGAGCAACCTGAGATTGCAGAACGAACTGGAGACAGCAATGGTGGCACCCAGTGAATACTCAGGTCCGACCACAATCGCTTACCTCATATCTCAGAAGGCGCCTGAAATGGACATAGAAACCGGCAGCCTCATAGTCCATCTGCCCCAATATCTCACCCTGGAGAATGACTACAGGGGCAAGGCGCGGCTGATGGATGTACTTTCCTCCCTCTATGGTTTTCCCCTGGTGCGAGAGGACACTGACCAAGCCAAGGAACAGGAAGACTGGGTGAGGCAAGCGGCAGAACACATCATGCAGCAGGAACCCAGATACAGAGCGATTCTGGAGCATCTGGAAGCTGCCTATGACGCCAGAGTCAAGAAGCAAAGGGAAGAGACGCCATTGTCGCCGGAGCTGGAGCAACTCCTTCAGGACCTCAGCAGGCGATTCGAGCAGAAGTAGCCGGCTATCGGTCTACCGCAATCCAAGTGCACCCGCCCATCGCAGAAGCATGCCATCCCGGGTGGAGAGGGGGACTTGCTGATCAAGAGCAGTGGTATCCAGATCCACCGTGCATGGCCATTTGCAGACTATGGTTTGCAACGGCCCAGAATCTGCCGGATGATGATTTCAGGGGATGAGAGGACATGAGGATTACCAGAAGAGTCACAAAACGAGTCGTTGCCAGAGTCTTTTGCATATTCTTCCCTTTGCTCTTGGCACTGTGGGTGCTTCTTGTCCTTTACCCCAACCCCGAGAAACTGGTGGTAAGCGTACAAAGGCTCATTGATCCCGGCGTCGATGCTGCCGCCGTGGAATCGGTAGCGGCAAGCCTCCCCTCGGACCCTGCGGCTATCGAGGACTCCGTGCTTGAAAACATACCCTACCGCTATGACTGGGAAGCGTATGGCGTCCCCTGGTACTTTCCTACTGTAAATGAGGTATTGCATGAGCAAGCAGGGGACTGTAAGGGCCGAGCGCTGGTTCTGGCCTCAGTCCTGGAGGCGAAAGACATTCCCTACAGCCTGAACACATCCCCAATACACGTGTGGGTCGACTATGAGGGCAAAGAGGAAACGAGCCTGGAGAATCAGAACGCCGGCTTCTACCACTTGGACCCTGAAACAGGAGAGAGGTCGTTCGGTCTGCCCAGTATCGACGTATTGGAAACAATGGACACATTCTGGCAGGGGTTCTGGCCTCCCATGCCGGTGGAGAGAAAGGCGCTCCTGATAGCCGGACCGGTCATTTTGATAGCGGCGCGCGTGAACTGGGTCAAAAGGGCGACTGCGCGCGACGGAGAAGAGGCAAGTGACACCTCCCGTCGGACGACACAAACGCAGACTACTCAAGGCACAACGGGAAGGGATACCACGGCTGTTTGATATGACAACATCTGTTCTGAAGTGGAAACTATTCTGTTCCCCGGCCATAATGCTGGTCTCAATTCTGCTCATCTTGTCCCTTGCCTCTCTCGGATTGACTTGCTCTCCTTCCGTTACCGCAGAGTTGCCTACTCATGCCATCGTCGTCTATGGGGAC
>JBGOWL010000071.1:0-7091 GCA_041478585.1 Dehalococcoidia bacterium
AGGGATGGTGCTGTGACCATCAGCAAGTCTGGTGGCAGGGTAGTTGTTCAAGATGAAGCCACCAGTGTTGTCTATGGGATGCCCAGAAGCGTCGTCGAATCAGGGAGGGCCAACAAGGTAGTTCCCCTTCCGGAGATAGCACGACAGATCGTGGAAATGTGTATGGAACCAGTGAGGCTGCAAAGAAAGACCTGATAATGGATGACAGGGAATACGCATATCTGAAGGCGATAATAAAGGATCTATCAGGGATAGATCTCAGTAGCTATGGGGAGCGCCAGATGCGGCGTCGTCTGACGGCATTTGTCTCCCGCACGCCGACATCGAACATTGTCAGCTACTGTCGGATGCTCCAGCGGGATGAGGCTATGCTGCGTGAACTCCTTGTATTCTTGACGATCAAGGTTACAGAATTCTTCCGTGATCCGTCGGCGTTTAGGCAACTGGAAACGTTGATCCTGCCCCGATTATTGACACACGGCCGTCGTTTGAACATCTGGTGTGCAGGCTGTTCAAGTGGATGCGAGCCTTACTCGTTAGCGATCATATTGAACAGAATCTGTCCTGGACACCATCATAGGATCATGGCTACTGATGTTGACGAAGTCGCGTTGAGCAGAGCTCGAGATGGTGGACCTTGTCGCTCAGCCGAGGTAAGGAACCTTTCAGAGGGTGTTCTTCAGGAGTACTTCAGAGTCTCGGGGCGATCGTACTGGATCAGCGATAAGATCAGGCAAGCGGTACAGTTCGAACGGCATGATCTGCTTTCTGATCCCTTTGACTGTGGCTTTGACCTCATAATGTGTCGCAATGTAACCATATACTTGACTGAGGAGGCAAAGAACAGACTCAACCGTCGGTTCTATGAGTCGCTCAAGAGTGGGGGAGTGATCTTCATTGGTGGCACTGAAAGTATCTTTGATGCTACTGAAATAGGCTTTACCAGATTGGATCACTGTTTCTATACGAAGTCATCAAATGACGCCTTAAGGTCGATGAAGGCAAACAGATTATTCACTCCAACGGAGGAGTCTAGAGGGAGGAGAAATGCGGCGGATATCTGTACAGTATTCTAAACCAGGCATGATGTTGGCCAAGCCGCTGTATGACGGCTACGGCCATGCGATATTGGACCAAGGCACGAGTCTAAGTGCCGAGTGGGTGCAGGTCCTGGGGAATCTGCCCGTAGCGGAATTGTTCATTGCGGACGAACGTATCAGTGATGCGGCGGTGTTACCTGTGATCTCACCGGAACTGGAGGGGGCGGTGGCTGAAGCTTTTGGTCATTTTTGGGCAAGTGTCCAGATTGCTGCTGAGAGGGCGAGTGTTGTCCTTGGTTCCAGGAGACTGGAAGCGGCGAATACTGGTTCAGTGGCAACATACCAGCTTGGCACGGTCAGTCAGAGCGTAGACCCGACCAGGATTCTGCAACTGATGACTCAGATGGTGGAGCAGGTGCTTGCAACTAGAAGGGGGGAACCGACCATAGCAGGATGTCATTCAGCAAAGGACTATGACTATGTTCTGCCCGTGAGGGTTGCCGGTCTAGCCTTGTGGATGGGCAAGGCTGCCGGGCTAAGCGACATCCAATTGATGAATCTGGGGACGGCAGCTCTGTTAGAGAACATCGGCTATATCCGGGTGGTACCCAAAGAACTTACACAAAGGCCAGGGGCATCATGGGAGGAGTTGGCCTTCATGGATGTCTGGAGGATGGAGGACAATGGTGGGTCTAACCCCAAGGCGCTACTGCCGAGCGATAGTGAAATGAAAATCATCTGCAATCACCCTCAGGATGGTGCAGAGATGCTTCGTGGGTGCCAGGGAATAAGCCCCGAGGTGATTGATATCGTTCTTCAGCACCATGAACGATGGAATGGTGGAGGCTATCCCAAAGGACTTGAAGGTAATGAGATATCCGTTGCGGCCAGAATTCTAGCCATAGCCGATACCTGCTGCTGTATTGCTTCAAAGAGACCATACAGACAGGCATTCCCACCCTGTGAGGCTGGTGAGCTGGTTGTTGCCTGCAGCGGAGGGCTGTTTGACCCTGATCTGGTGCAAATCTTCATGGAGCAGATTCCTCTCTTTCCAGCGGGGGTGATGGTTAGGTTGAATACGGGGGAGGTGGGTATTGTAGCTGACTCCAACGTTGGTCTTGTTGGCCGCCCCAGGGTTCGTGTTTGCTATAGACCTGACTTCAGCGAAGTCGAGACTCCTTACGATGTAGACTTGTCGGATGAGGAGTACGAGAACGTGCTGGTAACCAAGGCTTTTGAGTATTGAATGCGGGTATATGGAAGGATTTGCTTCTCTCATGGAAGCTCTATATGAACTAGTTGAGGCTGAACAGTGAACAAGACAGCAAAACAAAGACTTTCCCAGGCTGAGATCGATTCCCTCGTCCAACAAGCAGCCACAAAGAAGCAACTCGGTGTTGGGGCAGGCCTCCCGGCTCCCAGGCCGCTGAAGCAGGGGCCTAAGCCGACTGTTGATTCAAAGCGCCGGCCTGAGATGGCCGCTTTGTCGACTGCCGGCGTAGCAAGTAAATCTGGGCAGAACGAGAACCAGAATCAGACGTCAGGACAAACCGAGGAACAGATGCACACCCAGCAGCCACCGGGTACTACTGACCTGAAAACAGAAGAGTCTCAATCGTCCCAGAAGATTGCTGAGTCACCTGCGAAACCTGAGGGCAGTCGGAGCAAAGAGGACAAGCAGGGTATTGCCATTCCATTGTCATCATCTTCGTCACCATACTACCAGTTTGAGTTGAAGCAGAGTTTCAGGCAAGAAGGGACTTTGGATCTGCCGCCCGACATGGTGATGGCTGTCCTCAACAAAAAGCTGTCCAAGCTAGGATAGCGGTGCTCCAGTTTGGGGAGGGATGGTCCATGCCATGGCACAGGCAGCGGACAACCTCTGTTACTTGAGTATGGGGTTGTGTAGCCTTGTTGGGGCAAGGACCCACTAGGCTCTGTCAGCCGCCCCATGTATCTTGAAGCAGGATAGCGTTCCGATGCGGGCAGTTCCCTCTTAATTCAATTCAAATGCCGGGAGGCTCTGTTTCTGTCGGTTGCTTGTTTCTATCCCGATGGCTTGGCATGGATATATGCTCCAGGTATCCAACCAGGCTCTTTCGATCGACCATGAAAGGCCTCAATCGGGCAACTTCCTGCTGACCCCAGGTGATCCAAGCACGGGCCCGGAACCACAATAGGGCACCGACGATTGCGGTGCCCATAAGTCCCAACACAGCGTAGTAGCTCCAACCCCATTTCAGCTCCGGCATTTGCTCAAAGTTCATGCCGTAAATCCCAGCTAAGAGCATCAGGGGAAGGAAAATGGTAGCCACGATTGACAGGACTCTCATGGTTTCATTCTGGCGGTTGGCCACCACGGACAGGTAAGTGGACAGGGCATCAGCGGCTCTATCTCGAAGAGACTGGTTCAGGTCTTCGATTCGGAGTATGTGGTCATAGATGTCCCGGTAGAATACCATTGCCTCATTGCTCACAATTGAGAACTCCTGTCGGCTCAGTCGATTGAGGACGTCCCGTTGCGGTGCTGCAATGCGGTGCAGTTGCAGGGCAGAGCGTTTGAGATGCAGGATGGCCTCCAGCGTGGACCGCTGTGGGTTTCGGATGACCTCTTCCTCGATATCATTGGCTCTTTCCCCCATTGCATCGATGGTGGGTAGAATATTGTCGATTAAGGCATCCACTAGGGCATGTGCCAGGAAATCTGCCCCGCGTCTCATGGGGCGGCCGTGTTCTTCAACCAGCCTGCGAACGGCTTCTGCGCTGAAGAGAAGTGTAGCATGACTACTGACAACGAAGTGGGCTCCAAGGAAGATCTGCATTTCGGTGGTTCCCACAACGTTGGTCTCTGTGGTGTAGTCAATGCCGTGAACTACTATGAAGATGTAGTCACCGAAATCATCTATTTTGGGAGGGTGGAGCCTTTTGCTCAGGCAGTCTTCTATGACCAGATGATGGAAACCAAAGATGCGCTCCAGGAATTTGCCATCCTCTTCAGTGGTCTCACAGATGTCCACCCACAGAAGACCGTCTTTGTTTGTGAAGGCGGACCTGATCTGTTCCTCGTTGAGACCGCTGCGTAGATCGCCGCTTTGTGTCAGATGATAGGCTGTGAAAGCCATAGCTCACCTCCCTTGGTCATGTTTTGTAATGTGCTACTCTCATGCGAATTATACCCCAGCCCACAGGGCGACATACAGCACGCAGATCATGGTGATGCCGTACTGAACATGGTTATCTCTGGTGAAGGCTCTCGGGTGGTATAATGGTGGCAAATCATGAGGGGGGAGGGAGTAGATGGATCCAGTTGAGGGATTGAAGATCCGCGAAATGACAGACAGCGATATAGCGGCCCTGATACAGATAGACAAGAAGATCACAGGCAAGGAAAGAGTGTCAAGCTGGCCCCAGAAAGTCAGCAGCCACTTCAAGACGTATTATCCTCCTCTGTCTCTTGTAGCTGAAGTGGAGGGCAAAGTAGTCGGCTTCATCATAGGCGTCATCATGGGTGCCGAGTATTCCCTTCCGCTCAGTGGCTGGATCAATATCATTGGCGTTGATCAACAATATCAGGGACGCGGTATAGGAAGGATGTTGACGAATTCATTCATTGAAGCCTGCCACAGGCGCGGGATCAAGGCGCGACTTATGGTGCGGCAGAGCGACGAAAGCTTGAAGAAGATGCTTTCGTCTCTTGGCTTTCAACAGGGAGACCTGGTGGATTTTGTCAGGGGTTTCCCGACGCATAAGTCAGGTTAAGAAAAGCGACTGCTATCAGACAGGCGTAAGATTGCTCTGACGCCCTTCGCTCCATGGCGGATGGACACTGCTCGTATCGAACCACACCCCCGCATCCCCCGGGTCTGCTGCCCTACAATGGGATTATGTGGATCAAGCATCGCGATAAACGGGTGGACGCTTCTCAAAGAAGACAGCCTTTGTTGCCTCCTGGGCATCCTCGGTGAATCCACAGAGGATATTGCTGCGGCCTTCCAGCTCTGCAGCTGCCAACAGGCTTGGGGCATCAACATTGATGTTGAGTATTTCCTTCGTCAGCCGCAAGGCGAAGGGCGTAGCGGCTGTCATCTCGCGTGCCAGTTCCTCAGCAGTCTGGTCTAACTGTTCATCAGGCACCACGCGGGATACGAAGCCTATCCGCTCTGCAGTGCTGGCGTCCATGATGCGGCCAGTGTAGAGGTACTCAGCCGCCCGCGACAGGCCGATCAGGCGGGGTAGAAAGTACGATGAGCCCAGGTCACCGCCTGAGTATCCAATGCGGATGTTGTTGGCATTGAAGCGAGCTGATTGACCAGCCAGGCGGATGTCGCAGGCCATGGTGAGGCTGAAGCCTCCTCCGGCAGCCGGGCCACGGATAGCACCGATAAGCGGCTGGGGCGCGCGACGCATCTGAATTACGATGTCGCTAACCGACCGTTGCAGCATATGGCCGTTGGTGGCAAGTCCGGCGGGCCCCTTGCCGTCCTGGGCCCCCTTGCCCATGATCTCGGCCAGGTCCTTGACATCCATGCCGGCGCAGAAGGCTCGCCCTGCCCCGCGAACCACAACCACGCGGGCTTCCAAGTGCTGGTCCAGACTGCCAAAGAACTGCCTCAATTCCTGAATCATCTCGACGGACAGGGCATTGAGCCGATCAGGTCGATTCAAGGTTAGCCAGCCGATGTGATCGCGACATTCGAATTCCAGAGTCCTGTATGTCACTTCATCCTCCTTCCCAATGAATATGATTGCAGCTTACAGAATAGAACTATCTTCTAGAATAGAAGAACTTCCCCATGAGTTCTTTCGATCATATTATACAGCCTCAAGGAACAACAGTGGATGGCGAGGACAACGGGACGACTGACCGAAGGCGTATACCTCGCCGGGAAGGGTGACAAGGAGAATCATGCAGACGTATTGCTGTCAACACTGCGGGCTTAGCTCTGACAATACACTCGAGTTATTCCTGCACATCTTTACCGAGCATCTGCACAAGGATGTTTGCCTGGAGAAAGAGGAAGTCCCCGGGCTGTTGATGAAGATGTGCCCATACATGGTCACGGAGTATGCATTCTCTTTGAACTAGTAGACTCGGAGTACCACAGCCAAATTGGGCCAGGCCCTGGCAGAAGGGGCCTGGCCTTTGCCATTCTCAAGTCACTGAATGCTGTCCTTCCTTGGGTCCGTGCAGATTTCTTGAATCAAGTAATCCGGTGCCTCTATGCGCCGTTTTTGATCAGAACCAACTCGACGATTTACTGTCTATGTGGCGTGCCCTTTTCGTAATACAGCACAAGGTCAAGGGCTGCCAAGAAAGCTAGTTCCAGTGGCTGGTCCTGCAAAAGTCGGGCACGTGAGGAGCTCTGTTAGTATAGCCAGCCTGCCGGATTGCTTTGGAGAGAAAACTAAGCCGGTCTGGTTTTCCGGGTTCTTCGCAACCAGATTATGCTGATCAGGGTAGCCGCCAGAAGTACGGATAGGATAGCCAACTTCTGTGCCAGCGTAGTTTTCAGTGCTGCAGTTGCCAGCCAGAGCACAGGCATCAGCCCAAATCGGATGCATGCCCTCAAGAAGTCGTGGTGAGCGATGAACCTGGCGACAGGTGGGCTCAGCTTGTAGTAGAGGGAGACAAAGCATCGCCCCGGGGCATTGGTTGAGAGGTATTTGTCTCTGAAGTCCCGCAGTATCTGGATTTCCTCGGCCATGGGCGTGCCGTAGGCGGCAGTGGCGATAAAACAGCGGAACTCCTCAAAGCTGTAAGTGGCACTGGTCTCTACTGCTGCACCGCCGACACTGGCGGTGATGATGACATCCTCGGCAGCAGCGTTGTCCTTGGCTTGAATGTCAAAGGTGCCGGAGGAAAGCGTTTTAACATTGTCTCCAGGCTCACCGAAGAGGCCATTCTCATTGCCGTCGAAGATCATTGTGGGTGAACTCGAGGTCATCGTCACCACCGTGCTGTTGTCAGTGGTCATGATGTTCTCGTAGGCGTCGTAGGCGGTGACAGTCACGGTGAAGGCGATACTGGTCTGCTGGGTGTAGTTGTCGGAA
>JBGOWL010000265.1:0-2929 GCA_041478585.1 Dehalococcoidia bacterium
AGTCTGCCCAGGCACAACGCCTGTTCGTAGTTCTCCTGGTGGAGGGCTATCTCCATGAACCACAGGCTCTGCAGTGCCTCTTGGAAGGTTTCCGCCGGCTCAGCCGGGACCTTGCCGCAAATCCGGGCAATCTCCAGCAACTCTGACTTCCTGGCGGGATCTGTCTGGACCCCGGCCAGCCCCAGAGCTGCCTGTTGATAGCGATAGGCCAGCTCAATCAATCCCTCCCAGGCCAGCTCCACCGCCCTGTAGAACGAACGCTTCCTCAGTTCGTCCGGATCAGTACCTTGCGACGCGTCTATGTGGGCAATTCTCTGTCTGGCTTCCTCCATTATGGCCTTGCCTCCCACCCTCAGCATACCCTCAAAGTCGGGCGCGGTGTGGGAGATCCCCGCTGCTTCAGTCAGGAGGAAGAAGCCGAACTGCTCCAGGAGCTGCAGGGGAGTTGGTGGGGAAGTGAAGTCATCGGCATAGTCGGCCAGGACCTTTCCCTGCCAGAAAGGGAAGATCTCTTTGTCCAGTTCTTGTGCTTCCGCTTCGCTGATCCTCAGGGAGTTGCTGCCTCTGTCTGCCAGCGTCTCCAGTTCGGGCCAGATCAGCAGACCAATGAACTCGGGATAGATAATGGCTCCGACGCGCTTGCTGGTCAGACCGCCGACTATCAGCTCGTCGGGGTATATGCACACCTCCAGGTTCCGCAGGATGTGAGCCACAGCTCTGGCCCGCCTGATCACCGCCGGCTGAAACCAGACTTCACTGCCCTTCATGTACTGAGTCAGGTACCGGGCTCTTTGAACACAGATCTCCTTCCTCGATTTCAGCAACTCGCTGAGAAGCCGGGAGAGCCTGGGAAACGAATCCAGCTTTCTCTCTGCCGTTATTGTCTTCCCACGTTCCATCGCAGTCTCCTCGCTATCATTCCTCTGTTGGGATAGCCGCGCATACCCTGTTCCAGGAGTTGAGTCCCTTCATGTGCTTCATGGCCTCCATCTTGGGCCCCTCGATCTTGTAGCTGGGGTCGGTGAGAAGCTTCAGTACACTCACTTGGCCCTTGTTCAGGGCGAGAAGCCTCTCAAAGGGGGCGCTGGTCCTGGCTATGGTCCTGGTTTTGTCGAACGGAAGTTCACGAATCTCCGGCGCTGGAGATGGCTTAGACTCCAGGGATATGCTGAGGCATTTGCCTTTGTCGAACTCCCAATAGGCAATGCGGTCCGTGCCATCGGGGCAGTTATAGACGCGGAAACAGAAGGTGCCGGTCAGAGATTTCCCTGCCGACAGGTGTTGCTCGTCGCTATTCAGCCTCTTCTGAGCCTCATCACACCACTCCCGGGAATAGTACTTCAAACTCATTCTATGACTCCGCGAGTTGCCACTAATCGAGAGGATCGATAGAGAACGGTGGTGTTAACATAATAGTTGTGCTATAAGACCATTGTCAATGGCCGAGCGGGGCAAGCACCATTGAATAAGGCGGTCTCCTTCAGGGCTGGGGCCTGCAGAATTGACACACTGCACGCACAAATGATAAATTTAAGTTCAGTTAGTTGATCACACAAGTATCTGCTACCGCAACGACCTAGAGGAGGAAGTTATTGATGGAGCTAATTGTCTGCGTCAAGCAAGTACCCGATCCCGAAGCGCCACCAGCTAGTTTTAAGGTTGACACGGCGACCAACAAGGTCGTTCCACCACCAGGAGTCCCCCCTGTAATCAGCACCTTCGACGAGACAGCCGTCGAGGCAGCGCTGAGAATGAAGGATGCCAAGGGCGGCAAGATAACCGTAATCAGCCTGGGCAATAACCTGGCAAGGGACGTGGTGAAGAAACCTCTGGCGATGGGGGCTGACCAATTGATCCTCCTGGAAGACCCGGTCTACGAGAACAGTGACAGTTGGTCCACTGCATATGCCCTATCGATGGCCATAAAGAAGATCGGTAATTTTGACATTATCTTCTGTGGAAGACAGGCAGCAGACTGGGACGCTGGGCAGGTTGGTTTGGGGATCGCCGAGTTCCTCGGCATACCCAGTGTCACCCTGGCTAAGAAAGTGGAGAGCGTCGACGGAAAAGTGCGGGTGGAAAGGGTTGTGCCTGATGGCTTTGAAGTGATAGAGTCGCCCACACCGTGCCTCATAACTGTGACCAACGAGCTTGGTGAACCCCGCTATGCGCCACTCAAGGGCATTATGAAAGCAGCCAAGATACAGCCCACTATCTGGAAGCCTCAGGATATCGGTGTCGATCCCTCACAGATCGGTGCCAGCGGAAGGCGCAGTAAGCTGGTCAAGCTGTTCCAGCCAGTCAAAGAAGGAAAATGTGAGATTATTGAGGGCGAGAATGCGGCCGATGCGGCAGTCAAGCTGGCTGTCCGGCTGAGAGAGGCAAAAGTGCTCTAGTATTTCTACTATTGTTAGATGGGGTTGTGTACGAGATGCCTTGTTGCGGAATCACTCTAGACTACATATATGCGAGGCTGAAGGCCGAAGAAGTACCGGGATCGGGAACTGCAGACAAACTGCTTGATGAACTGCTATCTGTTGAGGAAAGCCAGTCAGCAAGAGATGCAGACGACAGCAAGCCCAAACCACCGACCCTGGAAATCAAGGGAATCATTTCTGAGAGGGGATAGCAACGTTTTAAGGAGGAACTAATGGCAGATTACAAAGGTGTGCTGGTCTGTGGAGAAGTTATCGAAGGAAAACTGGCAGGTATCACCGCAGAAATGCTGGGTGGTGGCCGGAAGCTGGCTGACAAGCTGGGTGAAGGATTGTCGGTAGTCCTGCTGGGGAGCGGAGTCAAGGCGCTGGCACAAGAGGCTATTGCCTTCGGCGCAGATAAGGTCTATGTGGTGGACGACGCCGTCCTCAAGGACTACCAGGCTGATGCATATATTATGGCCCTGGAGAACGTGGTTAGTCAGGTAGCGCCC
>JBGOWL010000272.1:0-2849 GCA_041478585.1 Dehalococcoidia bacterium
ACAGGTAAATTTGCACCGAGTCAGGTCGGAGACCTGGCACTCACGGCAGTTGGTGAATTGACAGACAATGACCTGACGCGACACTAGATGTGTTGAACCTCCAACTGTCGAGCCAATGCCTCCCGATGGAAATCAGCATCACCAAAGACAACCTCTGCTGCTTTGGCCCGTCTGGAGTATAATTGCATGTCGTGATCCAATGTGAAACCAATTGCTCCGTGAACCTGATGCCCTAGAGCGACAATTCGTTTGTAAGCCTCGCTGGCCCACGCCTTGGCCACAGCCACTTCCATGTCACATGGTACCCCTTCGCTCAACTTCCAGGCCGCCAGGTAGGCAAGGTACCGCGCACTATCGACATCTATGGCCATGTTGGCGCAGTGGTGTTGAATAGCCTGAAAACCGCCGATAGGACGGTCGAACTGTATCCTCTCTTTGGCATAGCTAACCGTCATCTCCAGAACCTGCTGTGCACCACCCACCATCTCCACACTCTTGGCCACAGCCGCCCGCTGCAAGGTCCGGTTCAGTGCCACCCATCCCTGATCAACATCACCCAGTATGTTCTCAGAGGCTACCCCAACACCATTGAATACCACCTCACACTGCTTTTCTTTGGACAGAGACGGGAGGACCGAACATACCAGCCCCTGGCTTCCACGTTCCGTCATAAACAATGTGATCCCCCCTTCTGGATCTTGGCCTTTCTTTGTTCTGGCAGCACAGAGTATCCAGTCGGCAACATGGGCATCGGGGACAAAAAGCTTTGTGCCACTTAGAATGTATTTCCCATTGTTCCTGACGGCCTCAACAGCGATCTCCGCAGCATCATATCTCCCGGCAGATTCGGCCAAAGCCATGGTCAGAACCATCTCCCCGTTGGCTATTGGCGACAAGAACCGCTGCTTCTGTGATTCACTGCCAATGTCCATGATGGTCAGTCCACAGAGGACTACTGTGGGGAAAAAGGGACTGGGCAGTAAGGCACGGCCCATCTCTTCCAGAAGCACGGTCAAATCAAGAAAACTTCCGTCGCCGCCCCCATATTGTTCGGGGAAGGGCAAGCCCTGCCAGCCGAGCTCGGCCATCTTACGCCACAGCTCCGGCAGATAACCCTTCTCATCCTCTTCCATTTCTCTAACAAGCTTCTTAGGGCACTCGGTGGTCAAGAAATCTCGAGCCATTTTGCGGAGCATTTCCTGCTCTTCAGAAAGACCCAAATCCATAGTAAGTTCTACCTCTCTTTCTGTTCTCTAGCTAACCCAGGACTTCAAAGTGAAGTACTGTAAGAAGTATACCAGAGACACAGTCATCAGGTCTAAACGAACCATCCATGGGGTTATCCACCGGTCCTCCAGGAAAAGTTTTGACACACAAGCCCCGTCTGCGGTACATTTGTTGTTTAGAGAAGGAGGTGTCTCTTATGGCAAAACCAGCACCAGAATCGCCAACGTTCTGGAGCAGAAGGAGGAAATAGCAGATGACGATGTGGGAGAGAGAGAAGTCCCAACAGCCAGCACCAGCATCGCCCATGTTCTGGAGACTCAATGCCGACGTTTATAACCTCCTCGGCACCAAGTGTTCAGACTGTGGGCACATAACCTATCCCAGGACCCAGATCTGCCCTGCGTGCGGCAGTTTCAAGGTGAAGGAGTACCAGCTTCCCAAGACGGGAACGGTGCATACCTTCTGCATCAACTGGACTCCGCCGCCGGGCCTTGAGCCTCCAATTGTGAATGTTATTGTTGACCTGGATGGAGGTGGTCGGTACCAGGGCCTGATCACCGAAGTCGCCAACCCGGAGGAGGTCAAGATCGGAACCAAGGTGGAGATGGTGCTAAGGAAGTGCATGAGCGACAGAGGCCTGGACATCTACGGCTACAAGTTCAGGTTGGTGGAGGGCTAAGATGAGCATAAGAGGCAAAGTCGCCGTCATTGGCGTAGGCATGATTCCCTTCGGCGAGCTCTTCCACAAGAGCTTCGTCGACATGATGCAGGAAGCTTTCATGAACTGCGTCAAGAAGATCGACAAAGGGTTTGACACGAAGGATATAAAGGCAGCCTGGTTCGGTCAGTGGAGCGGTGGTGGCATGATCGGGCAAGGTGGTATGGCCGGCACGACCCTGGCCTCCGCGCTGGGGCTGCGAGACATTCCCATCAGCAGGCTGGAGAATGGCTGTCCCACAGGCAATGACACTTTCAGGAATGCGGTACTGGGCGTGGCCTCCGGGGCCTACGATGTTGTTCTGGCCCTGGGCGCAGAGAAGATGAGGGACAAGCCCGGCATGGAATCGCTGGTGGCTGCCGGAGGCGGCGGGGGAGGCATCCTCGGGTTGCACCCCTCATGGATGCTGGGCATGGGTGGTCCTCCTCTCCAGGCTCTCTATGCCACCAGGCAGATGCATGAGCTAGGCTACACCATGGAGGACTTCGCCAGGGTAGCAGTGAAGAACCACCACAACGGTGTTGCCTGCCCCTATGCAGAGTACCGGTTCGAGGTGACCGTGGAGAGAGTGCTGAACAGCCCGGTGGTCTGCTGGCCACTGCACCTGCTGGACTGCTGTCCCCAGACCGACGGCGCTGCCTGTGCCATAGTGTGCCGCGCCGACATGGCCAAGAAGTACACCGACAAGCCCGTATACGTGTTGGGAACAGCAACCGGCATAGACTACAAGGACATGTGGGACAAACACAGTTTCATCGAGATGCTACCCACCATCAAGGCGGCCAAGGCAGCCTTGGAGATGGCCGGTATGAAGCCGGACGATATTGACCTGGCCGAGGTACACGACTGCTTCACTAACACCGAGTTGATGAATATCGAGGACATCGGCTTCTGCAAGAAGGGT
>JBGOWL010000144.1:0-4871 GCA_041478585.1 Dehalococcoidia bacterium
CGTTTTACCGCTCAACGGACTATGGCTACAGCACAGCAACTCTACGAAGGCCTGCCTATCGGCCAGGAAGGCGAAGCCGGTCTCATCACCTATATGCGCACCGATTCCACTAAGGTCGCTGAGTCAGCGATTGCAGAGGCGCGCAGCTACATAGCTGAAAAATACGGTCACGATTTCCTTCCGCCGCACCCCAGGCATTTCACCAAGAAGGCTAAGGGGGCTCAGGAGGCACATGAAGCTATACGCCCTACGAAAATGTGGCGTGAGCCTGACGCTATGAGATCCTACCTTAGCTCGGACCAGGCAAAGCTGTACCAACTTGTTTGGGAACGAATGATAGCAAGCCAAATAGCCGATGCGTTGTTTGATACTACTTCTGTGGATATCGAAGCACAAGCATCAGATGGAGCCGATAGCTACATACTGAAAGCCACTGGCTCTATACCGCATTTTCTTGGCTTCCTCATCCTATACAGCGAAGGAAAAGATGATTCTGACAGCGACGACCAGGAGGACAAGGCCCGTCTACCATCACTCACCGAAGGCGAAAAGCTCAGACTCCTGGATCTCTTGACCGAGCAACACTTCACCGAGCCTCCGCCTCGCTACAACGAAGCCACTCTGGTGAAAACGCTCGAGGAAAACGGAATCGGCCGACCCAGCACCTATGCACCTATCATAGCTACACTTCGCCGTCGGGGATACGTGCAAACCAAAGATGGACGGTTCTACCCACTGGATCTTGGTACCACAGTCAATGGCGTACTGGTGGCTCATTTCCCCAAGATTGTCGATACACAGTTCACGGCCCATATGGAAGAAGAGCTGGACGAGATAGGCCGTGGCAAACAGGATTGGGTTGGAGTGATCAAAGACTTCTATACCCCGTTTGAGGAAACGCTCAAAAAGGCCAGCGTCGAGATGGTAAGGATAAAGGAACCTGATGAGCCTACAGACGAGACCTGCCCTCAATGTACCAAACCTATGGTGATTAGAATGGGTCGCTACGGTAAGTTTCTGGCCTGTACCGGCTACCCCAAGTGCAAGACTACTAAGAACCTGGCGTCCAAATCTGAGCAGGCCGATGACACTGCCCGGCGTCCAGGCAAGGCAATGCACCGCAAGAAGAGGGCCAGCAAGAAGACACGTACTAAGAAGTAGTATTCCACAACGGAGAGAGCAAGATGAAAATACTCATCGTCCATGGACCGAATCTTAACCTTCTCGGCAAGAGGAACAAGGAAATCTATGGAGAAAAGACCCTGGATGAAATCAACTCCATGCTCCAGAGTCATGCTGTGGAGTTGGGCATACAAATAGGTTTTCTGCAATCAAACAGCGAAGGCGAACTTGTTGACTTTGTTCAAAAAGAGTCACCGAATGCAGAGGGCATAATAATCAACCCCGGAGCTTTAACCCATTATGGTCTCTCCCTTCGAGACGCTCTCTTTGACAGCAATTTGCCTATCATCGAAGTTCATCTGTCCAACATCTATGCCAGAGAGGAATTCCGACACACATCAGTCATTGCTCCTATTGCCAAAGCGCAGATTAGCGGGCTAGGCTGGAGAGGCTATATTGCTGCTTTGCGAGCTATGGTTGCGGAACTGAGAGGGACGGTTTGGCAATAGCCCAGCGATTGCAGAAGTTGCGTCAGCAACTCCTTGAAAGGTCATTGGATGCCATCATCATCACACAACCCGAGAATTGCCGCTATGTCAGTGGCTTCACCGGCTCCAGTGGTTCAGTCGGAACCCTGCTCATCTCTCATGACAGTGCTATCCTGGCCACCGATTTCATCCACTTTGAGCAGGCTAAACAAGAGGCTCCGGACTTTGACATTGTTATTACCAGAAACCATGCCCAGAGATTCGCAGTTCTGCTATCCCGGCAAAGAATAGAGAAATTGGGCTTCGAAGCAAACTTTCTCTGTTTTGCCGACTATCAACGCCTGGCTGAAGAAGCCAGCAACATGCAGTCAGGCATTGTTGCTGCCACAGGAATTGTGGAGTCAATCCGAGCCGTGAAGGAAGAAGATGAATTGGCCTTCTTGGAAAAAGCGGCTGGTCTCGCCGATGGTGCTGTCGGCCATATCATGGCTGAAATTCATCCCGGCATGACCGAGAAAGAAGCAGCTTGGAGCATAGAGAGGTATCTACGGGAAAGGAACAGCGAGCCTGTTCCATTTGATATCATAGTAGCTTCAGGGCCCAATGCTGCATTGCCACATGCCAAACCGACAGAGCGAACCATCTCCAACTCCGAACCAATCGTCATAGATCTCGGGGCACGCGTCAACGGCTATTCCAGCGACTTGAGTCGAACCCTTTGCCTGGGTGACCAGGGCGACACCTTTCCCAAGATATACAACCTTGTTCTTCAAGCTCAACTTTCTGCCATCGCCAACCTCGAAGTTGGCATGACTTGCTCTCAAGTAGATAGCCTTGCTCGCACCGTGATCGAACAAGGAGGATACCAGGAAGCGTTTGGGCACGGGCTGGGCCATGGCGTTGGCTTGGCAGTCCACGAGGAACCAAGGCTTGCCCCCAATTCCAGTAGTACAATCATGGAGAACATGGTGTTCACCATTGAGCCTGCCATATACTTGAGCGGCTGGGGAGGGGTCAGAATCGAAGACATGGTGCTCGTTGAGAAGGGCAAAGCACGGTTGCTAACCAAAACACCAAGAAACGTCAGCCTCCAGAGGACAATATGAGACTCATCGTCATACCAGAAGAACAATGGTGCTGAGAGCCGATCTTCATATCCATACCGAATACTCCTTCGACTGCATGATGTCACTGGAAACCATCATCAACCGCTGCACCAGGAAGGGGATCAACTGCGCCGCTATTGCCGATCACGGAACAATTGCCGGTGCACTTCAGCTCAAAGCAAAAGCCCCTTTTGAAGTCATCGTCGGCGAAGAGATTCTCACTCCGCAAGGAGAGATCATGGGGTTGTTTCTCACCCAAGAGATACCCAGCCCCATCCCAGTCGAAGAGGCGCTCGGCAGAATCAAGGCCCAGAAAGGGCTGGTATGTCTTCCACACCCGTTCGACCGTCTGAGAGGCATAAAAGGCGCAAATCACCACGACTGTGGAAATCTACAGAAACTTGCCGCTCACGTTGACATTATTGAAGTGTTCAACTCCCGGGCTCTGCCTTTGGGCAATCCCAATCAGAAGGCCAGGATATTCGCCGAAGCACATGGCCTGCTTTGCAGCGCTGGCAGTGATGCTCACATCCCCAGTGAGATCGGTCGCGCATATGTCGAGCTACCTCAGTTTACGGACAAGGAGGAATTCTGCTCTTCCCTGGCACAGGGACAGATCTTCGGCCGCCGCACCTGTCCCATAGTCCATGTCCCAAGTGCATGGAACTCTCTGAAAAGGAGGTTATTCAAATAGGGCATGTACCTCATTGGATGGTTCTCCACCGGTCGCGGTAAGGGGTCACGCGACCTGCTGACAGTTGTCCAAGACAACATACAGCGGGGCAACATAGACGCAAAACTCTCCTTTGTTTTCAGCAACCGTGAACCAGGCGAAGCACCAGGAAGCGATCTCTTCTTTGAGCTTGCCAGAAGCTATGACATCCCTCTGATCCACTTTTCATCGCAACGATTTTCTCCTCAGCGGAGACGTGAAACACGATCGGAATGGCGACTTGAATACGACAGGGAAGTGATGAAACGGTTGGAAGGATTACCCCAGGATCTGTGTATACTCGCTGGGTATATGCTCATCGCAGGAAGTGAGATGTGCCAGAAGTACAAAATGATTAACCTCCATCCAGCACCTCCAGGAGGACCAACCGGCACCTGGCAAGAGGTAATCTGGAAATTGATCAAAGGCAAAGCTCAAAGCACAGGAGCAATGATGCACCTCGTAACACCCGAACTGGACAAGGGCCCACCCGTGACTTACTACACTTTCCCCATTAGAGGTGAACCCTTCGATACGCACTGGAAGGAAATAGAAGGGCTTACCATAGCCCAAATAAAGCAACAACAAGGGGAGAATAATTCTCTATTCAAGCTCATCCGCCGGCACGGCCTGGCCAGAGAGCTTCCCCTCATAATTGCTACCATCAAGTCTTTCAGCCAGGGCAAAGTCAGAATAGAGAAGGGTAAGGTGGTCGATTCGAGCGGAGAAGCTATTATGGGCTACGATCTGTCACCGCAGATAGATACAGTCGTAAAACAACAAGACCTGCTCTAGCAGGTCACCAACCGTTACCGGGACAGACCAGCTACCCACCTACTTCGGCTGCTTGACCAGAATCTCGTCCACTATTCCGTACTCCACCGCCTGTTCTGGACTGAGGTAGAAGTCACGGTCAGTGTCGTGAGCTATCTTGTCCACCGGCTGTCCGGTGTGTTTGGCCAGCACATTGCGAAGCAGATCCTGAAGGCGCATGATTTCTTTAACCGCAATAGCTATGTCCGCCGCCTGACCCTGCGCCCCACCCACCGCCTGATGCATATGAATGGTGGCATTGGGTAGTGCATAACGCTTCCCCTTCGTCCCAGAGGCCAGGAGCACTGTGCCCATGCTTGCTGCCAAACCTACGCAGATCGTCGATACGTCAGGCCTGACAAGCTGAATGGTGTCATAGATAGCCAGTCCAGAATTAATTACTCCGCCGGGGCAATTTATGTAAAGGTTTATATCTTTATCAGGATCCTCTCGATCCAGATACAGAAGTTGAGCAATGATCAGATTGCTTATTTGGTCATTGATCGGCGTCCCTAAAAAAATTATGCGCTCCCTCAATAACAGTGAGTAGATATCAAAGGCACGCTCTCCCCTTGCACCTGACTCGATCACCATTGGAATTATCCCTTTGGGCACAATGTCCATCTTCCC
>JBGOWL010000193.1:0-4007 GCA_041478585.1 Dehalococcoidia bacterium
AGACGCTGAAGGACCGATGCTGATACTGGCCGTTATCTGCGTCACACTGTTCACTGTGTAGCCAGTCACCGTTATCCCCGACCCAAAGTTCACATCGGTGGCTCCAGTCAAATAGGTCCCCGTAATAACGACGCTACTCAGCGTCTGCCCTTGGCCACCGTTGTTGGGAGCCACATCGGTTATTGTTGGAGCATCATCCGCCGAGACTCCGGTCGGCCACAGCACCGCCACGACGACCGCCAATGCCAGGACCAGATATGCCAGAGGCATTGTCCTGATAGATGCCTTCGCCAAATGCGCCCCCTGCAACTTCACCATCGGAATTGCCATTGGCTCATCAATTGAAATAGAGACTTACGGAATCGCTCTGACTGCTTGTCCCACCAGCCTAATAATACATCACCAGCCGGAAAACATCACCAGCCTCTCCATGATGCGTTCAATCCCACCTCACCCACCGAAGGCCATGTTATCCCGCATGGAGAGCCTCTCGAGCTGCCTCTTCACCAGCAGCAATGGCCTCCGCCGCTCTATCGAAATCAAAGAAACCTATGCCACCCACCGCCGGACTTATGGCCAAATCCGCCCCTGCCAGATCCTGCATGGCTATTCGATACCCGGGAATGAGCAGGGACTGACTCAATACCTGCACCAGATTCGGGCGACGCTGTCGAGCCGCCTCTGATCTTTGCCTCTGCGACTCTGCTGCGGCGGCAGTCGCCCTCTTCCTCCTGGCCCATCGGCCTCCCGTCCGGGACCTCTGAAGCATTGCAGATGGGTCAGGAATGACATTCACCCCAACAACATATTCGGCACCGAGTTGGCGACACACGCCTACCGGGACCTCGTTGACCAGTCCACCGTCGACAAGGTATCTGCCACCTACCCTGACCGGCGTGAGAATACCAGGAACAGAGAAACTCGCCCGTACAGCGTCAATCACCGGGCCGCTGGTCAAGATCACCTGCTCACCGCTGACGATGTCCGTTGCCACAGCGGCAAACTTCAGTTTCAGGTCTGGAAAACTCAAATCACCCAGGATAGACTTCAGCAGTGAAGTCACTCGCTTGCCCTGGACAAAGCCGGCCAGAGACACAGTGGGATCAACCAGCAGCGCCATTCGTCTCCAGTTTACCTGCAAAGCCACCTCTTCTATCTCGGCAGCTCTGAGTCCACCCGCATAGAGGACCCCCACCAGCGCACCGATGCTGGTCCCCGCGATGGCGTCCGGATAGACGCCGTGTTCTTCCAGAACCTTCAGCACGCCAATGTGAGATAGTCCCCGTGCCCCACCGCCTCCAAGTGCATATCCCACCATCTTCCTTCGCTGAGTCGCCAACGCCGCTCTCCTGCTGAGAAATCTCTACTAGAGTCCTACAGGGATTATACCACCTGAAATGCTGCACGAGTTCAGCTCAGTGTGTGCTCCAGCAATTCCCGAAAAATCACGCCAATGTTGCTGAAGAGCCTCAGGCCGGAAGATGGTCGCAGTGCCCTTGCTCACCTTGATCAGCAAGTTCACACGATCAACTCTGTCTCCCCTTTTCGTGGCCGCCGAAACCTTTCTTGTCTGAGTTGAATTTCTGATATTATGGGTGAAATGGATCTGAATCTGAAGGACAAGGTAGCGATAGTAACTGGTGCCGGTGGGAACGGAATCGGCACCGCAGTTTGTATGGGGTTGGCCCATGAAGGCGCTTGTGTAGTCGCCAATGATGTCGATTGGTCGCGGGCAGATAGCATAGCAAAGCGACTCAGAGCTTTGGGTATCAAATCGATACCAACTTGTGGCAATGTAACCTCCATAAGTGACTGTCGTGACATGGTTGACAAAACCCTGGCCGAGTTCGGCAGGGTCGACATCCTGGTAACAATACCAGCTTTGATGATCTACAGGGATTTTGCCCGCTGCACACCGGAGGAGCTACGCCAGCAGACAGATGTGACGTTTTGGGGGACAGTGAACGCTGTCAAAGCTGTGGTTGACGCGATGATCAGGCAGAGGAGTGGCAGCATTGTATGTATGGGTTCGGATTCAGCCAAGATGGGGCCGGCGATGGAAACAATGTACGCCTCATCCAAGGCAGCCATCATGACGTTCGCCAGTAGCCTGTCCAAGGAAATTGGACCATACGGTGTAAGAATCAATGTGGTGAACGCAGCGCTGGTCAGGGGACCGGGTGCCGGAGCAGGAATGGAGGCGGCGTTCAGGGGGAACTACCCCCTGGGCCGTCTGGCAGAAGCAAGCGAGGTTGCTGACGCGATATTGTTCCTGGCATCCGATCGGGCCAGTTTCATAACCGGTCAGACTCTCAGCGTGAACGGCGGTAGGCTCTGACAGCGTAGATTGACCCCAGGGCTAATCAGCCCTGAGGCGGAGCTTTACTGTAACAGCGTTCGCTTTTTCAATGCACTCCCACTCATCACATCAGGGGCTCCCCAGGCCGATGGAAAACCGCACAGGCCGCCGGAGGAATAGCCACTGGGCTCAAACTGGTCACCCAGCTTGAGTTTAGCAGAACTGGAATCACCATTCTATTCAAGACGTATGAGGTGTCTGATATATGCATGCCAGACACATTCATGATGCACACAGACAATATGCCAGAGCTGAATACGGAGAGACTGCCTAACTGAGTAGCAATATGAATAGACACTCTTGCTTCGTCCATGCTATATTGGAATCCGCCATGACATATGAAACCATAATCGGGTTGGAGGTCCACACTCAGCTCCTGACCCGCAGCAAGATGTTTTGCCGCTGCTCCGCAGACTATGCCAATGCTCCGCCGAATTCCTATGTCTGCCCTATCTGTCTGGGCATGCCAGGAGTATTGCCTACCATCAACAAGAAGGCGATCGAGTACACCGTGATGACAGCGTTAGCTCTCGAGTGCACTATTCCACAATTCACCAAGTTCGACCGCAAGAACTACCCCTACCCCGACCTGATGAAGGGATACCAGATCTCTCAATATGATGCCCCCATTGGGGTTCAGGGATGGATACTCACCGAAACCGAAGGTGTCCGAAGGCAAGTGAACGTTAAACGGGTGCATCTAGAAGAAGATGTGGCCAAACTTCTCCATCGTACCAACCCAGTCGGAGAGTCCTACAGCCTGATCGATGTCAACCGTTCCGGCATGCCTCTCATGGAGATAGTCACGGAACCTGATCTTCGCTCACCTGAAGAGGCCAGACAGTTCCTCATGAAGTTGCGCACAATGCTCCAGTACCTGGGCGTATCCACCGGAAACATGGAGGAGGGCAGCTTCAGGTGCGATGCCAATGTCAGCATACGGCCGACGGACTCTTCTGAAACCTTCGCCAAGGTCGAAGTCAAGAACATGAATAGTTTCAAGGCAGTCTATCGTGCCCTCGAATTCGAGGCCAACCGCCAGAGAAGAGTGATCGAGGAAGGAGGACAACTTCACCAGGAGACCAGAGGATGGGCAGATGATAAGGGAATAACCCTGCCACAGCGCAGCAAGGAATATGCCCATGACTATCGCTATTTCCCCGAGCCGGACCTCCCTCCTCTGTCATTAAGCCCAGCCTGGGTGCAGGAGATCAAGGCAAAACTCCCACAACTCCCTGAGGCAAGGCGCGACCGCTTCGTGTCTCAATATGGCCTGCCCCTTTATGACGCCAACCTCCTTACCAACTCCAAGCCACTGGCGGACTACTTCGAAACCTCTGTGAACACCTCCCAAGGTGTGCCTCTGAAGAAGCGAGCCAAGGCAGTGAGCAACTGGCTCCTGGGGGACTTTTCCCGATGGCTCAACTCAGAGGGCATCGAGGTCCATCAATCCAAGGTTACCCCCAAGCAGCTTGTGGAGCTACTCGACATGACCGATCAGGGCACCCTCACCGGACCAGCTACAAAACAGGTTTTCGAGGAGATGTTTCACACCGGCAAGCCCCCCAGGGAAATAGCCGCCCAACTTGGGCTGAGTCAAATCAGGGATATCTCGGCAATCGAGGAGGCAGTCAAGAGGGTCATTGCA
>JBGOWL010000085.1:0-6619 GCA_041478585.1 Dehalococcoidia bacterium
AGCACTGAATGAGAACCTCCGACTTTGACTACCAACTGGCCAGTGAACTCATCGCCCAGACTCCGGCAGAACCTCGGGATCACTCACGCCTGATGGTCCTTCATACGAGTGACGGCTCCATCGAGCATCGTCGATTCTTTGAGATCGCTGAGTACCTGAAGCCAGGCGATCTGCTGGTACTGAACGACAGCAGAGTCATTCCGGCCCGGCTCACAGGGCAACGACAGAGCGGAGGAATGGTGGAGATACTGCTGCTCCGTCGGTTAGGGTCTGGGTTGTGGCAGACCCTGATGAGACCGTCGAGAAGAGTCAGGACAGGGGAAACAATCCGGCTGATCAACAGGCAGTGGCCTGAAAGGGGTCTTGCCTCGGTGGAGGTACTGGAAGGAGACGAACAGGGACTGCGCACCATCAGGCTGGATGATGAGGCCATCCTCGAAGAACTCGGCGAGGTCCCCTTGCCCCCCTATATCCGCAACTACTCAGGTGATCCTGAACGCTACCAGACAGTCTATGCCAGAGAGAACGGGAGTGTGGCAGCACCAACCGCCGGATTGCACTTCACGCCGCAATTGCTCCGGCAGGTCAAGGAGAAGGGAATCGAAATTGCCTTCGTCACCCTGCACGTGGGATTGGATTCATTCCGCCCTGTTTCCGAGGAAGACCCGCAGCAGCATCTGATACACAAAGAATACGGGGAACTAAGCGAAGAAACCGCTGCGAAGCTTAACTCAGCCAGAGCAAATGGCAACCGTATAGTCAGTGCAGGCACAACCACAGTCAGGTTGCTGGAACAGGCCGCTCAAGCAAACAGAAAGCCCGAGCCACTTGGATCCTTTCGGGGCTGGGCAACACTCTTCATCCTGCCCGGACACCAGTTCAAAATGGTAGACGTCCTGATCACAAACTTTCATCTCCCCCGCTCTACCCTGCTAATGCTGGTATCTGCTTTCGCGGGCAAAGAACTCATCGATCGTGCTTATCAGGAAGCCATGAGATTGAGTTATCGTTTCTACAGCTTCGGCGACGCCATGCTGATCATCTGAGGGCAAGGTTGTCTGACCACGTCTTGACTTCAGACTTCTTGGACACATACAATCACTCGTGATTTGAAATGAACAGACCGACTAGAATTGTACCCGCCATCCTTACTGATGATCCAAAGACACTCAAGACTATGATACGTCAGGCAGAGACCTTCACTGATTACGTCCAGTTTGACATCATGGACGGCCAATTCGTGCCTTCACACAGCATAAGCTGCGAACACCTGGCTTCTGTGCCGAAGAAGCTCGACTGGGAGGTCCATCTCATGATGAGGCAGCCCGAGGAGCATCTGGACTGCCTCCAGAAGACCGGTGCTCGAAAGGTGGTCTTTCATTTCGAAGCCACGCCCTCGCCGGAAGCAGTCATTGCTCAAGCCAGACACCTCGGCCTGGGTGTCGGGCTGGCTATCAATCCGGAGACACCGGTTTCAGCCTTCCTTCCCCTGACCAGTACGGTAGATAGCATACTCTTCCTGACAGTTCACCCGGGCTTCTACGGCAGCCAATTCATACCTGAAGTTCTAGACAAGATAGTGGAGCTTCGCAACACAAGACCCAACGCAGACATAGGAGTTGACGGCGGAATAAAGGAAAGCAATGTGGCTCAGATCGCTCAGCTTGGGGTCAATTCTATCTACGTTGGGAGTGCCATATTCATGCAGACTGACCCTGCCGCCAGCTTCCGTCGTCTAACGGAATTGGCCCAGGGAGCATAATACAAACCGGATATGCAGACATAAGGGGCTGGGCGATGGCCGCAGTGCAGTCAGCTACCATCCAGATCAGACTATCACAAGAATTCACCCAGCAAAGCTTCAACTCGCCTGGGATCAATCCTCTGTTTCACCAAAGGACCATTCCTCAAAGCGGGGATTTGCTCCTCGAAGGTAGATCTCTCTTCCCTGTAGATGACCCCAATGGGTATTCTATCTCCCCACTCCTGCGTCTTTTCAAAGGCAATGGACTTTTTGCCGGGTTCATAATTGACGTCATCCAGTTTATAGACTCTTTCTCTATACCAGGCGTAGGTATTCTTGTGATTGAAGGAAACACAAGGTTGAAGGATGTCAATGAGAGAAAGGCCTCGATGCTGGATTCCCTGTTTGATCAGCCCTACAAGGTGGTCGATATCTCCGGCAAAGCCTCTGGCTACAAAGCTACCGCCAGCGGCGATGGCTACAGCCACAGAATTCAATGGCATCCACGCTCCATGGGGGCTTGTTTTGGTAACAAAGCCCTGATCGCTGGTGGGAGATGCCTGTCCTTTGGTCAGGGCATAGACCTGGTTGTTATGCACCAGGTAGGTGATGTCATGATTTCTACGCAGGGAGTGGAGAAAATGGTTTCCGCCTTCGCCATAGCCATCCCCATCGCCTCCAACGGCAATAACCACCAGTTCTGGATTGGCTATCTTGGCTCCGGCCGCAGCAGGAAGAGATCTGCCATGAAGCACATTGAGCACGTTGCAGCTAAGGTAGTGAGGCAGCTTCCCCGCCTGACCGATGCCTGAAACCATAAGCACTCTGTACGGTTCAATGTCGAGCTCGACAAGGGCCCGCTTAACTGCCGTCAGAATGGGGAAATTGCCACAACCCGGACACCAGGCAGAGGGTTTCCCTGCATAGTCAGATATCTTTACCATGATCAAGCCACCTCCTCCTTGAGTTTTCTAATGATGTAGCCCGGCGAAAAAGGGCGGCCATCGAATTTGAGAATCTTGCCCCTGACTTGATATCCGGTTTCAGCTCGAAGCAGATGCGCCAACTGAGCAGTGGCATTGTTCTCCACGACATATCTGATCTTGGTCACTTGGAGAGCCCGAGCCATCGCCTCAGCAGGGAAAGGCCATATCTCATTCAGATGAACCATATTCACTTGGAGGCCATCCTGATTTGCCATATCCACAGCTTCTTTGATGGCACCGTGGGTGCTGCCCCAGCCTATCAGAGTGATCTCCGCCTGGGATGGGCCATAGGTCACCGGATCAGCGATCTCTTTGCTCAACCCTTCCAGCTTGCGGAGCCGCTTCAGCATCATGGCAGTCCTGGTCTCGGCGTCCTCGATCATGTGCCCTTCCTGGTCGTGCTCGTCAGAATCAGTCACGACAAGAGCACCCCGCTGAAGAGGTGAAACTCGCGGGGATATGCCGGATGGGGTGATCTCATGTCTTCTGTACCTGTATTCACCCAAGGCAGCTATTTCCGTCTCCGAAAGGAACTGGCCTCTCCTGATCTGTACCTGGGAGAGATCAAAGGGCTTCACTGTGGCATATGAGCTGGCCAGATACTGATCACTGAGAATAATCACAGGCAACTGGTACTCTTCAGCTAGATTGAAAGCCTTGACGGTCATCCAGAAGGCATCATGTACAGTGCCCGGACACAGTACTGCTCTGGGGAACTCTCCGTGCGAGGCATGAAGGACAAACTGTAGGTCACCCTGCTCGGTTCTGGTGGGCAAACCGATTGCCGGGCCGGCACGCTGGCCGTCCACAACCACAATAGGCGTCTCCGTCATTCCTGCCAGCCCCAATCCCTCCACCATGAGGCAGAATCCGCCTCCCGAGGTGGCAGTCATGGACCGCACACCGGCAAAAGCCGCCCCGATAATCATATTGACGGCCGCAATCTCATCTTCTGGCTGCACTACCACGAGGTCGAAGTCGTCAGCTTTGCCTGCCAGGTATTCCATTATTGTAGTGGACGGGGTCATGGGATAGGCCGCCACGAATTTGCAGCCTGCCGCCAAAGCCCCCAGAGCGATAGCCTCATTGCCATTGAGAAGCATCCTCTTTGAGTCGCCTGCGGGGCCAAGACGCTTGCCGAAATCTCCTTTGAAATTGATCCTAGCGTATTCGTATCCGGCAGTGGCCGCAGCAGCATTGGACTTGCCTATATCACCGGTGCCGAAATGTTCCACTAGTACGTCGCTCAGCGCCTTTGCTTCATAACCCAACAGGCACATGGCTACCCCCAGAGCCACTGTATTGGCCATGAGCTTACTCTTGGCAGTCTCCTCCGCCAGTCTCTCCAGGGGTACACCAAAAAGATGGTCACCGTTATCGATATTGGTGACCTTCTCCCTGTCAAAAACGACCACACCTTTGTCAGCCAGTTCACTCCTGTGCAAATTCATGCTCTCCCCATTGAAGGCTATCAGTATGTCCACTGCTTCAGAGATCGCCCCCAGTTCTCTGTCTGCTGCCCTGATCCGAAAGAAGTTGTGGCCGCCTCTTACTCTGGATTCGTAATCCTGATCAGCAAAGACGTGATGACCACGGCGAGCAAGGGCTTTGGCCGTGATGTAACCCACAGCCTGCACCCCCTGGCCTGCCTCACCCCCTATCATGAGATTAGATTCGAATGCCATGGACTGCCTCCTTACTGCACGCTTACATGAACACGCTGGAACACGCCGCGAGGCCAACGGGCTGCCCGCTTCCGTTGTTGGTTTTGCACAGGATACTATCGTATAACAATGGTGAGGAGAAGTCCAACAACCCAAGATCTCCATTGCCATACTTACCCGTTGGTACTCCCGCAAATCGGGACGAGGCAAAACGATAGACTCTCCAAACCATCACCTTTTCTTCTGTTCCCCGGTTCCCTGCCATTGTACTCATTCAGGTGTCGACAGAGCTATCTCATGGAGCACCAGATATGCCAGACCGTCAAGAGGCATGCATGAGATTCATCCGGCAAAGGATTGAAAGGCCCGGAATTTGGGCTACGGGGATCCTTTCGTTTTGTCGAGCCAGAGGCACCGTCAAGGCACCCCGGGTTTGCCCACAACTCTTGTTAATGGCTGCTTGTATTCCTCTGGTACGAGCTTGAAATCAAGGTCCTGTTGCGCTTGGCTCTGCGCATCGCATACAATCACAAGACCAAGTTTGAGGCCCTCGAGAAAGGACATGGTGAAAATTCCAGTGAGAATCGGGGCTGACTAGGATGCCGTTTTGGTCGAGTCAGGAGGGGGACGAAGACGGACTTAGATCTGAAGGGTAAGACGGTCATCGTTACGGGTGGGGGGTCCAATATTGGCCGCGGTATTGTTCTGGCTTTTGCTGCGGAAGGTTCAAACGTGGTGAATGCCGAGATAGATGGAGAGCAGGGGCAGAAGGTGGTAGACCAGGCCAATGCTCTCGGCAGCATGTCCATTTTTGTTCACACAGACGTAACCGATTGGGGTTCAGTGCAAGCGATGGTGAAGAAGGCCCTGGAGGCATTCGGCAGGATAGATGTTCTGGTAAACAACGCCGGCGGTACCCCACGCAATCGACCATTTGTGGAGAAGTCCAGGAAGGAGTGGGAAAGGGAAATCAACCTGAACTACTGGGGTGTTATCAACTGCATCAGAGCCGTGATCGACCACATGATCGGGCGAAGCTATGGGAAGATCGTGAATATCAGTTCCGCTTCAGGTCAGTCCGGACTGGCAGCCATCGATCTGGCGGTCTACGGTGGGGCCAAAGGCGGAGTGATTGCGCTGTCCAGGGCGCTGGCCTGGGAGTTCGGCCGCTACGGCATAAACGTGAACGCCGTCTGCCCCGGCTGGATTGTACCTGCAGCGCAGGATGACGTAGGAGAGAAGAGTTTCTGGAAGCAATGGGGCTATGATACCTATACGCCTGAGATGCTTCAGAAGGCGATGAAGTACTGGCCCATACGACGCCTGGGCAGACCCGAGGACATAGCGGATACGGTCCTGTTCCTGGCTTCTGACCGGGCGGCTTTCTTGACCGGGCAGACTATCAGCGTCAGCGGTGGGCTGACTATGTAGCAGGCTTAGCGATAAGCCCTCTGCTCTCCAACTCGTCGGCGACATCCCCCAGCTCCAGGCGCTCCAGTGATGCCTTGGTTTGAAGCCCGTTAGTCACATCCCAGTGTCTGAGCTGATAGTATTCATCTTTCATTCTCTCGAATTCGTTCCTATCGATCACGGCTCCTTTGCGAGATGTTATTTCACCGTTCCTGCCAGGTACCAGGCAGTCGGGATTGAGGTGATCGTACTCGAGAGGCTCGGTAAAACAGTACTCTGGCAACCTGTCGTACTCCCTTCCCCGATGGCCCTCTCTGGCGAGGATGGCTCTCTGCAGGTTGAACACTCTCTCGCCCATCCTGTAAAGTCCCTCTTCGTCTATCTCGTGACCGGTCACGGCGGAGAGGATCCGGCTCTCCAGGGTCGGGTCGCCTACATGATCCTCCGACGACTCCAGGTCGGTGATGGGCCAGAGGTAGTCGCAGAGAATCAGACATTCTTTGGCTGTCTGTCGGTCCTGGATCATCTTTGCCGCCAGGGCTTTCCCGTCGTAGGTAGAGAAATCGGCGGCAAGCTCACCGCCCCAGAACCTCCTGGCAATGGCGCGGACCACCTTGGATGAGACTACAGCACCCGGGGCGTTTTGGACCCAACGGACCCATTTGGGCATGAGGGTGCCGACCTCATGAAGCTGCTGTATGGGCAATCTTGGCTCCAGGGCGTAGAGAAGGGCGTGAGTAGTGTAGAGCTTCGGCCCGTAGATGTCCCTGTACTGCGGTATGGAGATGTAGCCAAGCTGTTCGGTCAGTTCCCTG
>JBGOWL010000164.1:0-4481 GCA_041478585.1 Dehalococcoidia bacterium
TCCGCAGTGAGGAACTGGTGGAGATCAATCCCGCCGATGCCCGGAAACTGGGTATAGCCGATGGCCAAATGGTCAAGGTGACCTCCCGCCGCGGCGAGGTGCAGGCCAGAGCCAGAGTGACCACCGTATCACCACCCGGATTAGTCAGCATGACCTTCCACTTCGCCGAAAGCCCCACTAATGTGCTCACCAACCCCGCACTGGATCCCGTGGCTAAAATCCCAGAACTTAAAGTGGCCGCAGTGCGAGTAGCACCCTGTGAAAGCCTGATCACCGCAAAGGAAGCATAGAACAAAAAGCCTCCTTCAAAAGTAAGCCATCGCTTTTCAAGCGAGGGCTTCATCATTCTTAGCAGGAGATCGTGTCTGCTCTTACCTTCCCCGGGGTTTGCTCAGGGTTTCATACCCTGTAGTACAATATGGCAAAAACAGTGAGGCGAATTTGACTCCCGTCCGTCGGCAATACCTGCGCATAAAGCAGAGATACCCTGAGGCCATCGTCCTCTTCCGCCTAGGTGACTTCTACGAGACCTTTGATGAGGATGCCAGGCTGGTCTCCCGGCTGCTGGAGATCACCCTCACCTCCAGGGAGATGGGCAAGGGGCAACGGTTTCCCATGGCAGGCATCCCACATCATGCCCTGAACAACTATCTGGCCAGGCTCATCAACCGCGGCCACAAGGTGGCCATTTGTGAGCAACTCAGCCCTCCCGGCAAGGGCCTGGTGGAAAGGGATGTAGTGCGGGTGGTGACGCCAGGAACGGTTATTGAACCCAGCCTTCTCCAGGGAAATGCCAACAACTATCTGGCCAGCGTGGTTATTGATGACGACTTGGCAGGGTTGGCCCATGTTGATATAACCACATCCGAATTCGCCACCACTCAGATTCCATTGAACCAACTGCTACCTGAATTGGAGAGGTTACGCCCTTCGGAGATCCTCATTCCCAGGAATCTCGGTTTCTCCGATCTGTCGCAGATGGATACAGTGACGCCGGTGGATGAATACTGGTTCGATCTGGAGACAGCACGCCAGATCCTGCTCGATCACTTCAGTGTGGCTACACTTGAGGGTTATGGTTGCGCTCATCTTCCTCTGGCCACAGGGGCAGCAGGGGCCATCATCCACTATCTTCAGGATAACCAGAAAGGCGCTCTGTCACTGCTCACCCAGTTGAGCACCTACTCCACCGAGGAATACATGATGCTGGATGCTCAGACACGGCGCAATCTGGAGCTGTTCCAGAACAGTCGTCAGGGGACCGCGGCGGGCTCGCTTCTCTCGGTGATTGACCTGACCCAGACGCCCATGGGAGGCAGGCTGCTGCAGCGGTGGCTGGGACATCCGCTCCTCGATCTGGCTCAACTGCTGGAGCGGCAGGAGGCCATAGAAAGGTTTCACGGCAATGCCATTGCCAGAGGCAACATCATCAACCTGCTGCATCAGATCGGTGATCTGGAGCGACTGGTCAACAGGGTGAGAGGCGGTCATGCCAACCCCAGGGAGCTAGTGGCCCTGCGGCGCAATCTTGAGGTCATCCCCCAGATAAAGGCTGCCGTCATGGAAGCAGGTGCTCCGGAAGGGCTGGCGGCCAGAATCCAGACCTGTGATGAGGTGGTAGGTTTGATCTCCCAGGCCGTTGTCGATGATCCACCACCAAATCTGGACGAAGGCGGAGTAATACGACCTGGCTTCTCGCCGGAGCTTGACCAGCTTCGCAATGCCTCCAGAGACGCCAAACAGTACCTGGCCAATCTGGAGCGGCAGGAGAGGGAGCGCACCGGGATCAAATCTCTCAAGGTGGGCTACAACAGGGTCTTCGGCTACTACATCGAGGTCAGCCGCTCCAATCTCGACTCCGTGCCCGCTGACTACATCCGCAAGCAGACGCTTATGGGGGCAGAGCGCTTCTTCACCGTGGAGTTGAAGGAGTATGAGTCACTCATCCTCAATGCCCAGGAGAGGATTTCTGAACTGGAGTCGGCCATCTTTCGCCAGGTATGTCAGCAGGTGGCTGGCTGGGGAGAGCAAATACTGGCTGTGGCCGATGCCCTGGCGCATCTCGACGTTTTCTCCAGTCTGGCAGAGGTAGCGGTGCGGCACAACTATTGCCGTCCCAGGCTGACCGATGATGACGCTATCTCCATCAGCGGAGGACGCCATCCGGTAGTAGAGCGGTATCTTGATGGTGGAATCTTCATACCCAACGATACCTACCTGTGCAATAAGGATACCCAGATCATCATCCTCACCGGACCCAATATGTCCGGCAAATCCACCTATCTCCGTCAGGTGGCCGTGATTGTGCTGCTGGCGCAGATTGGCAGCTTTGTGCCGACTGACTCAGCCAGCATCGGCCTGGTGGATCGCATCTTCACCAGGATCGGGGCGCAGGAGGACCTGGCTGCCGGTCAATCCACCTTCATGGTGGAGATGGTGGAGACGGCCAATATCCTTAACAATGCTACCTCTCGCTCCCTGATCATCCTCGACGAGATCGGCCGGGGCACCAGTACCTACGATGGACTCTCCATTGCCCACGCTGTGGCTGAGTACATTCACAGTCATCCCAGACTGGGTGCCAAGACCCTCTTCGCCACCCACTACCATGAGCTGGTGGAACTGGCCGAGTATCTGCCCCGGGTGAAGAACTGCAACGTGGCGGTAACTGAGGAGGGAGGGAAGGTGGTTTTCCTGCGCAAGGTCATCCCTGGAGGCGCGGACAAAAGCTATGGCATCCATGTGGCCCAACTGGCTGGCCTGCCCAGATCGGTGCTGCATCGGGCTCAGGAGGTACTGGCCCAGCTTGAGGATGGTCGCCATCAGCAGATACCGGAAAGACGGGGACGCCGAGGCCGAGCACCTCAGCCAGCTTCCCCGCAGATACCTCTCTTCGGACAAAAACCTCCAGTGATAGATGAACTCCTCCAGCTTGACCTCGACTCCCTCAGCCCACTCGAGGCTCTGAACAAGCTCTATGAGCTGCGTAAGAAGGCAAACGAAGGCTAGCAGGAGGTCCCGCTATCGAGGCAACTTGAGCAACGGGATTATCAAACCGAGGGGAAGAACGTTCCAAATACAGCGCCCAGGTTAATGAACGGCCAGACTATAGTATCTCGCCACAACCGCTACTCCACTCCTGACTTAGGGCTATAGAGTCGCTCTTTCCAGTGAACTCCGCCCCCGGTGAAGCGTCTGACGCTGCCGTAGGCGCAGGAAAGCAGGATGAAGGAAATGCTGGCAGGATGGGATAGGAAATAGACGCGAGAGTGGCCAAAACGATGGTCAACCAGCACGCGCATCAGCAGAATGATGATAACCTGCAATATGATGAGCATAGACCAGTCGAAGTCGCTGAGGAATGGGGCATAGTGCCAGGCCATCAGTACAAAGGGGGCCAGGAAGAGGCTGGCTCCCACCAGAATTATCATAACCGGAAGCCAGAGCGAGAGGGAAGCGAATGAATACGTCCACTTACTGAAACCCTCCCACAGCTCACTTAATCCCTCGTACATGCGACAGGAGACAATCTCTGAAAGATCAACCACTGCCTGTCTCTTCCCATGACGCGCCATGCCTAACCCCAGCCAGACATCTTCCAGTATGCGCGATTTCACTGCTTCATGTCCCCCGATTTCTCGATAGTCCTCGGCCGAAACGAAGAGAAACTGCCCTATGGAAAGGCCGGGTTTGGGACTTCGGGAGCCCTGCAGCCACCACAAGGGGAACAAACTGAGGATGGCAAAGTAGAAAGTCGGTACCACCACCCTCTGAGATAGAGAAACAGTGTTCTGGAGAGGCAAACCGGAGAGCAGAGATAGCTTGTGATCGTGAGCATAGGTAAGGGCACTGCGCAACATCGATGGTGCATGTATGGTGTCAGCATCGGTGAAGAGCAGCCAGGAGCCTTTGGCCTCAGAGGCAAGCTGATGGCAGGCGAAGGGCTTTCCCGCCCAGCCTTTTGGCAAAGGCTCCCCCCACAGCAGCCTGACCCTGTGATCTTTCGCGGCAATCTCCCCCACCAGAGCAGCCGTGCTGTCGCTTGAGCTATCGTCCAGAACCAGAATCTCGTAGTTGGGATAGTCCTGCCTTCTCAGCGATTCCAGGCAGGGAACGATATCCTTCTCTTCATTTCTGGCGGGCACGAGGATCGAGATGAGGGGCGATGGCTCCGGCAGTCTCCCCTTTTCGTTGACCAGCTTGTGGAGAGCCCTCATGTTCAAGACGAGGTTGAGCATGAAGATGAACAGGCAGAGGGTGACTGCGATCAGATACATGTGCCACATTCTCTACTAACCTCTATCGGCTGTAGGTTCCCCAGGCCTGCGACTGTATTATATCGTCGTATTCTGTCCGGTGCTTCATGAGGAAGAGGGCGCAAAACACCATTCCGACAATGGCATAGCCCCAGGAGTGGTAACCGAGGCCGAACGGCAGAGGATTGAAGAAGTTGGCCAGAATCAGCATCAGCGGGGTTACCA
>JBGOWL010000077.1:0-6898 GCA_041478585.1 Dehalococcoidia bacterium
CAACCTGTGAGTGAGTACCTCAAAGCCTTCCTTCTGCAGAGCTTCAAGGGTGAGCCTTGAAAGCAGTCTATTCTGAAACACACCGCCACTCAAGGCTACCAGCCTTATGCCTCTTTCACTGGCTATGAGCCGACACACCTGGACGATTATCTGGGTCATCGTTCGATGGAACCTGGCTGATATCAGGAGTGCAGGAACGCCCTTCTTCACATCCTCAACCACGGCTGACACAAGCTCGCCCAACTTCACTATTCTGCACCTCCCCACTTCCACAATACAAAACGGATAGCAGGAAGAATCCGCAGGATCCATCACGCCAGTAGCCAGCATCTCCAGTTCAATGGCAGCCTGGGCCTCATAGTCCACCACGCCACGGACTCCGGCCAGAGCTGATACGGCATCAAACAAACGTCCAGCGCCAGATGTCAACGGGGAATTGAGTCTTCGCTCGATCTGGCGTTTGATGATGGCCACTTCCTCGGAGTCAATCCGCCCCAAGATGGGCAAGCCCTCCAGGGGAATATCCTGCCCTGTCAAACCATAGAGATAGCCCAGCGCCATGCGGTAGGGCCTGTGTATAGCAGCAGTGCCCCCAGGCATAGGCGCAGGTTCCAGGTGACCCACTCTCTCAAAGCCCTTCCAGTCAGCTACCAGGAACTCGCCGCCCCAAAGAGTGCCATCAGTGCCATATCCAGTTCCATCGAATGCCACTCCGATGACCGGGTCCTTCACATTGTTCTCCACCATGCAACTGACCACATGAGCATGGTGGTGCTGCACAGGAACTGGCCTCAAACCCGGCTTGCCTTCGGCCCTTAAGCCCAAGGCATACTTGGAGGAAAGGTACTCCGGGTGAAGATCATAAGCTACGATCTCAGGCTCTATGCGGAACAATCTCTCATAAAGCTCTACGGTATCCTCAAAGTGCTTCAGGGTTTCTTCGTTCTCCATATCACCTATATGCTGTGATACAAACGCATGCTCATCTTTGGTGAGGCAGAAGGTATTTTTCTCCTCCGCTCCACAGGCCAGAATAGGGCGGGCCTTGAAGGGCAGGAAGACGGGATACGGAGCATACCCCCGAGCACGTCGTACAGCCCGAGGTGTACCCTGTTCTACTGTGTAGACACTGTCATCATACTTGGCGTAGATACCTCGATCATGCAGAAGGAAGTAATCGGCAATATATCCCAGCCTTCCTAGTGCCTCGTCGTTGTCTTTGGCAATGGGTTCCTCGCTGAGATTGCCGCTGGTCATGATCAAGGGAAGGTTTGTTTCTCTCATCAGGAGATGATGCAGTGGAGTGTAGGGCAGCATCACCCCCAGGTACTTCAGCCCAGGGGCCACCTCCGGGCAGATGTCCGACTCCATTTCCTGCCATCGCAGGAGGACAATGGGGCATTGTGGAGAGAGCAACAGGCTCTCTTCATTGGGAGAGACCAGGCAATGCCTTTTGACTTCCTCAAGTGATGCCACCATGACTGCGAAAGGTTTGGAGAGGCGACGCTTCCGCTCTCTCAAAGTATTCACTGATTGCCTGTTGGTGGCATCGCAAGCCAGCAGAAAGCCCCCCAGGCCCTTGATAGCCAGGATTTTCCCCTCATTCAGTAACTCAGCAGCCGAATGTATGACATCGCTACTGGCAACAGCATTGCCAAGACCATCAGCCAACTCCAGTCTGGGACCACACTTGGGACAAGCGTTAGGCTGGGCATGGAATCGGCGGTCCAGCGGGTCGTCATATTCCCTCTGGCAGTCAGAGCACATCTTGAAATGCCCCATGGTAGTACGGGGACGGTCATAGGGAATGTCTTCGATAATGGTGAAGCGGGGCCCACAGTTGGTGCAGTTGGTAAACGGGTAGCGATAGCGTCTGTCCCCTGGAGAGAAGATCTCCTCTTGGCATGGCCGACAGGTGGCAATGTCCGGCGAGACCAGTTGGTATTTGCCCCTCTCGGCACGGCTACTGCCAATCACAAAGTCTGTATGGCCCTTCGGAGGCATCGGTGCCGTAGTGATCTCCTCAATACTGGCCATGGGAGGAGCCTCAGCCTTCAGTGCAGTGATAAATCTGTCTACAGCCGCTTCCTGCCCTTCCACCTCAATCTCCACGTTGCCTGAAGTGTTACGCACCCAACCTGACAGACCATACTCATGAGCCAGTCTGTAAACGAAGGGCCTGAAACCAACCCCCTGGACTACCCCGCGAACGCTAATCCGCAGCGATTTCATTAGCCCTCTCCCTGTCACAACTTCACTACCAGGCAACCATCACTGGAGGATCGAATCGGAGGGATAATCTTGGCACAGTCATCCCACGGGTAGTCTGGCTATTGTCTCACCCATGTGGCAGGCATCATAACCACCCAACTTCTCTACCTCAGCCTTGAAGGAAGGCTGCTGAATGATAGCCAGCAACGGTTCAAGAATAGGATTCTCATAGTAGACCCGAGGAATGACCAGGTCATACCGCTCCCTCACCACCGGAATGAAGTCGAGATCCAAAGCTCTGGCCGCAGTCAGGATTCCCAGCCCAGCGTCCGCTGCTCCACTGGCGACAGCCGCAGCCACCGCCAAATGAGTGAATGCGACTCGATCATACCCTTTGATCTGCTCCGGAGCTATCCCCAACTCCTTTAGTTTGAAGTCCAGCAACACTCTGGTACCAGCGCCTCTCTGACGATTGATGAAGCCCACTTCCTGTTTCCCGAGGTCAGCGAGGCTTCCGATCCCCTTGGGATTCCCCTTTTTCACCATCAGCCCCTGCTCTCGATAGACCAGATTGACGACGAATATCTCCTGGTCGCCGAGCAAGCGTTTCACATACGGTACATTGTATTCACCGCTGTCCTCATCGAGAAGGTGGGAGCCCGCAAGATGGGCTTCCCTTCTCTTCAGCGCCAGAAGCCCACCGAGACTGCCCACATTGGAGGAGGAGAGGCTTCTTTGCGGGTACTGCTTGTGCAGTTGATTCGCCAGGACATCCAGAGCCAGGTCATGGCTCCCCACAACCACGATGGCATTTTCTATCTCCTCAAGGCTGCCGAAGAGTTCAACCTGCACTGTCTGGTGCTCCTGAAGTCCCTCACAGCCACGAGGTATGCGCACCAGGCCATCAGCTCGAACCAGTGACATTGTGACACCTGCTCCCCTCTGAAGTGGCGTGGCCAACAATTCGTTCCCCACTTTGCCCACCTTGACTCTCAGAAACTCGTCCTCGCCCATGGGAGAGAACACCTTTCGAGTCATAACCGCCTCGACGGTTGGCCGCTGGGGAGGAACCATCCCCTGAAGACGATAGACCAATGGCTTGACAAACAGTTCCATAGTGAGCACGGCTGAAACAGGATAGCCAGGAACACCTATGACCGGCTTGCCGTCTACAACACCCAGGACCACCGGATGACCGGGCCGAATGGCCACACCATGAGCTATCACCTTGCCCAGATCGGCCACTAGCGAAGCAGTGAAGTCACGTCTGCCTGCTGAGGCGCCAGCATTGATTACCACTACATCATGGTCAGTCAATGCATCCTGAATAACCTGCTTCAATTGCACATACTCATCGGGCGTGGCCGAAAATCGCGTGGCTGCTCCACCCCACTCCCTCACCAACCCAGCCAGGACCAATGAGTTGGACTCAATAATATTCCCTGGTTTGATACTATCCCCCGGCGACACCAACTCAGTGCCGGTGGGAATAATAGCCACCCGTGGTCTAAGCCTTACCTCAACATGGGTTAGGCCAGCCTGGGCAATAGCCCCCAGATCCGGCGGCTTGAGCAGGTGACCTTCCGGCAGTAGAAGCTCTGAAGCAACAATATCCTCACCCATGAGACGAACATGCTGCCACGGAGCTACTGGCAGCATAACCTCTATTAGCCCGTCCTCCACAACATGAATGTTCTCTATCATTACCACGGCATCGAAACCAGGCGGCAAGGGCATACCGGTCTCCACCCATTGTGCCTGCTCCCCCATCCTAAGGCGCACAGGCGCCCTTTCTGAAGCATTACTAGTATCCTCCGCACGGATGGCCGCTCCATCCATGGCAGCAGCATGATAGTGGGGTGAGGAGATCTTGGCCCAAACCGGCCCGGCAGTAACCCTGCCCAATGCTTCTTCAAGCAGAACACGTTCGATGGCCGTCGGTCCCAGACCTCCGGCCTCACCTACATCAGAGACGAACCTGGCCAGAGCTTCAGCCAACGGAATATCTTCAAGATAGAAACGCCTCTGTTCTTTGGAATGAGAACCGGTTGACACTGCCGCACCACTCCTTGACAACAATCAGAACACTCTTATCATCACTGTCTCGCCTGTCGACATCCCTGCCCTGTCCAGAGGGATACGGGCAATGCCATCCGCCTTGACCAGGGCGAACATAAGGTTAGATTTGCCAAAAACCGGCTCCGCGTATAGCTCACCGTTTCTTTCCTCAATCTTCACCGGGATGTAGTCCTCTCTCCCTGGTGCCGAGGGGATGTTGCGGGTGAGCCTTGCCCTGATCTCGCACCGCTTCGGCAGTTGGTTACACCCACTCAGCCTGTATATCGCCGGTGTAACGAAGATCTCAAAGGTTATCATGGCCGAGGCAGGATTACCGGGTAAGCCAAAGAAGGGCTTTCGATCAACCAGCCCAAGGATGGTAGGCTTCCCCGGTCTGAGTGAGATGCCGTGGACGAGAACCCCAGGCTTGCCAAGCAAGTTGATAACGCTGGCAGTAATATCGCGGGTGCTAACCGAGCTGCCTGCAGAGACAACTACTATATCCGCCTCTTTCATAGCCCAATGGGCTGCCTCTTTCAGGGATTCATAGCTATCTCTGACAATGCCAAGTCTCAGGGGAATAGCCCCGGCCTGCACAGCAAGGCCAGCCAGTGCATAAGCGTTGGTGTTTCTGATCTGTCCCGGTCCTGGTCTATCACCAGGCTCCACCAGTTCATCACCAGTGGGGATCAGGGCTACCTTGACTCTCTGAAAAACTGATACCTCTGTGATGCCCAGAGCCAGCAGTGCCCCGATGTCCTGCGGTCTAAGCAGGCTTCCCCGAGAGAGCAGGGCTTCACCCCTAGCCATGTCCTCCCCCACCTGGATGACATTCTCGCCCTTGGCCGCCGGACGGACTACTTCGATGGTGGAGGCATCTACTTCACGGGTATTCTCCACCATAACGACAGCATTTGACTCATTGGCAAGCATGCCTCCTGTGTGGATCAAGGCTGCCTCCCCAGGAGCGAGGGTTACCCCGGCAGGTTTGCCCATGAGTATCTCACCCATCACATTCAGATACGCAGGTTGGCTCTCTGAAGCACCATGGGTATCCTCGGCTCTTACCGCATAGCCATCCATGGCTGATCGGGGGAAATGAGGCAGATCAATCGGTGCCAGAGTATCATCAGCAAGCACCCGACCCAGAGCCTCGCCAGTGGGCACGACCTCGACCCGTTCTATGGGTGAAAGATAAGGCTCAAGTCTGGACCAGGCTTCCTGTGGGCTAACTACTGTGAACAACTGTGGCATCCTCGTGAGACTAGGTTAACACGAGGTAGAACGGAAAGGCAAACGCTGCACGAAGGTGATCACAGTTCACGGAACAGCATTGAGGCCAGATTCTCGGGTAGGGGAACTTCTTTGGCAGTGCTCAATTCTCCTTGAAGAGGAGTGATGGAGATCCTGCACCTGTCCAGTGCATGTATGTCTGTTCCTTCCTCAGCGTCCCACCATGGCTGCCCTATGGTAATCCGGTAGCTGTCCTTGCTGCCATCGCGGCCCATGGTGATTGCAGTGCTGTAGCCACCTTTGCCAACCCTGGTGATGTCGACACCACCTATCCTGTCCAAAGGTAGATTGGGCAAGTTTACATTGAGCAGTAGAGCCCCAGACCCGTTAGAGCTGACTCTGCTGGCCAGCAGAGGTGCTAACCTGGCAGCCACTTCAAAGTTTGTTTCTTCCCCTGCTTGCCCCGCTTGTACCGAAATGGCAACCGAGGGCACACCATGAAAATAGCCCTGCAAAGCTGCGCCGACCGTCCCTGAGAGGAGTACGTCATGCCCCATATTCGCTCCTCTGTTGATGCCAGAGAACACCATCGCAACGTCCTCCATCATCCCCAGAGCCAGTATGACACTGTCGCCTGGCGTTCCCTCAACCGCATAGGCCCTTACCGACGGCACCAACGAATCAACCTCGGTCAACTTCACTGATCGATGCAGACTGATGGCTGTGCCAGTGCCGCTTTGCTCGCGATCGGGAGCACACACCACCACCTCGCCAACCTTGGTTAGCCGCTCGGCAAGAGCCCAAAGGCCGGGAGCATGTATGCCATCATCATTAGTAACCAGTATCTTCATTTCGACTACTCAAGTTTAACAGATTTCTGCGGATGATTCCCGCAAACGGAGGGGCTGTGGTGGCATTGGCGTCAGCACAGACATCTCAATCCTAGCGCCAGAGGCTGCCGCGTCGCCCTTCCCTCAGAAGGGCTCCTAGCAGCGACACATGGGCTAACGCGCATTAGGTATACTTGTAGAACCCCCAGCCGTTCTTCTTTCCATAGCGCCCCATGGTGACCATGGCCTTGAGCAACGGCGGCGGAGCATATGCCGGATCCTTGAACTCGTCGTACATGGCGCAGGCCATAGCGTACATGGTGTCTAGTCCGGCGAAGTCCATCAGAGTGAAAGGCCCCATCGGTGAATTCGTCGCCCCCATCCAGGCCTGATCCATTTCCTCGATAGTGGTCCATCCCTCGTCCAGCATGCGGATGGCGTTCATCATGAATGGGAAGCCAAGGCGATTGACGAGAAAACCAGGTGTATCCTTGGCAAAGACCACCTTCTTGCCCAGTGACTTACTGACCTTCTCCGCTATCTCGACGGTTTCCTTGGAAACGGCG
>JBGOWL010000220.1:0-3660 GCA_041478585.1 Dehalococcoidia bacterium
ACAAGGGCATGGGAAACATTGCCTCGTCACTCGACAGGGCAGCCAAGAAGGGCCGCATAACAGAGGAGGAGAAGAGCAAGATCCTGGGCCGCATAAAGGGCACCACCAGGTTCGAGGATTTCAAGGATTGCGACCTGGTGATAGAGGCAGTCATTGAAAACATGGACGAAAAGAAAAGGGTTTTCGCTGCTCTGGACAAGGTCTGCCCGCCACACGCCCTTCTGGCCAGCAACACCTCGTGCTTGTCCATCCTGGACATGGCCATGGCCACCAAGAGACAAACCCAGGTGATGGGGCTACATTTCTTCAACCCTGTGCCGGTAATGAAGATCGTGGAGATCGTGAAAACCATCCTCACCTCGGACGAGGTTATCGAAACCGGCAGAGCCTTCTGTAATTCCATAGACAAAAAGTCGGTTCTGTGCAAAGACACTCCGGGCTTCATCGCCAACCGCCTGGCCATCATAGTCGTCATAGCCACCATCCGCGCCTATGAGCAAGGTCTGGCCACCAAGGAAGACATCGACCTCACCATGAAGCTCGGGCTGAATCACCCCATGGGCCCACTGGAGCTGGCAGACTTCATCGGGCTGGACACGCTTTACTTCATAGCCTGTGCTATGTACGAGGAGCTGAAAGACCCGGCCTATCTCCCGCCTGTGCTCCTGAAGAAGATGGTCATTGCCGGGCAACTGGGGCGCAAGAGCGGAAAGGGCTTCTACGACTATAGTAAATAGAGCCGCGCCTGCGGAAGGCGTCCAACTCAAGACAGATTACTATCCGGCGGATGCTGAAGATCGGATTTCAGGTCCGCCGGAATCTTTGTGAGATACCGATAGCAGGATAGAGGCCAGGCAACATGAGGTCTTCCTGGCTCCGGCCTGTCGGAATACCTTCTATCGCTCAAGGACCATGGCCATGCCCTGTCCGCCGCCGATGCAGAGGTTGGCCAGTCCGCGATGAGCGTTCCGCCTCTCCATCTCGTACAGCAAGGTCACCAGTATCCTGGCACCGGTGCATCCCAGCGGATGCCCCAGCGATATTCCTGAGCCATTGGGATTGACCTTCTCACACCCTGGCTCGCAGAATTCCTTGCTTTCACCATATCGCGGGATGCCCAGTTCCTTCATGCAGGCGATAGTCTGCGAAGCGAAGGCCTCATTCAGTTCAATAAGGTCGATATCCTTGATGCTGCAACCCAGCTTCTTCAGGATTCTGCGAGTCGCCGGTATGGGGCCAAGGCCCATATACTTGGGGTCCACACCACCGGAGGCATATCCCCTGATGAACGCCCTGATCTTCAGTCCGTGCTTCTCAGCGTACTCCTGAGACGTCACCAGCAGGGCCGCTGCCCCATCGTTTATCCCCGAAGCATTGCCCGCAGTGACCGTCCCTCCCTTAACAAAGGCCGGCGCCAGCTTGCCCATCTTCTCCACATCTGTTTCCATCGGCCTTTCATCGGTGTCGTACATCAGCGGCGAACCCTTCTTCTGGGGGATCGGCACCGGCACGATCTCTGCCTTGAATATGCCGTCTTTGATTGCCTTGACGGCCCGGTGATGGCTCTCCGCACCCAGCTCGTCCTGCTCCTTCCTGGAAATACCGTAGTCTTTGGCGATGTTCTCCGCTGTGACCCCCATATGGTAGTCATAGAGTATCTCCCACAGGCCATCGAAAACCATCATATCCAGCGCTTCCGCCTTGCCGCTGATATCCATGCGATATCCCCAGCGCGCCTTGGGCAGAGCATAGGCCACAGTGGACATGCTTTCCATGCCCCCGGCGACAATAGCATCGGCGTCCCCCGCCCGTATGGCCTGCGCCGCCAGAGCCACCGCCTTGATGCCTGAGGCACACACCTTGTTGATGGTGAAGACGTTAGTCTCCTGCGGCACGCCGGCCCTGATGCTCGCCTGCCTGCCCGGATTCTGACCCTGAGCCCCCTGAAGGACATTGCCCATGATAACCTCGTCAATGTACACCGGCCGCAGCCTCTGGTCCCAGTCCATGTACTTGGCTTCGATCTCGCTCTTTTCAATGTCTCTGACAATGCTCGGCCTGATCTCCCTGGCGTCTCCAGGCACCACCGGCCTCACCCCGGCCCTCACCAGTACCTCCCTGACCACCGTCTTCCCCAGGTCGACGGCTGGCACATCCTTCAAAGCCCCTCCAAAGGTGCCTATGGCCGTTCTCACGGCGCTGACGATCACGGGCTGTCTTGCATCCATGATTGCTCTTCCTCCTCACTGAAACAAAACTGACTAGCTCCCCCGTTTCTCATAATCAGGGCACCAGGTGGCATTGGGGCGTTCCGAATGATGGCAGGCGCTGCGCCAGTCCCACTTGCAGGTGTCACACAGAATGGTCTTCATGCCCAGCGCCTTCTTAACGCGCAGCTTCAATCTGTCCAGCCAGCCTGGTTGGTGCTCAACGTTAGTGGGCATAGTCAACGCACAAGGAAAGCGGTCTGCTTCCAGTTTATTGTAGGCTCTCTGGCCGTTCCAAATCAAATCTCCACCCACTCTTTGACTATCTCCAGATCTCAGACTAAAATACCGCTGGAGGACAAGTGGAACATATGTGGGCCCCCTGGAGGATGGAGTTCATCCTCACGGAGAAACCGACAGACTGCATCCTGTGCAAAAAGCCGGCGGAGCACGATGACGAGTGCAACCTCATTCTATACCGCGGCGAGAAGAACTTCGTTATCCTCAACAAGTTCCCCTACAATCCGGGGCACCTCATGGTAGCTCCCTATCGCCATGTAGCCAGCCTGGAAGACATGGACGATGAGGAACTGCGGGAGCACTTCGAAATCGTCAGAAGCAGCACCAGGGCGCTGCGCGGCGTCTTCGACCCCTCGGGGTTCAACATAGGGGTCAACATCGGCCGGTCAGCAGGGGCAGGCATCGCTGACCACACTCACACTCATATTGTCCCCCGCTGGAACGGCGACACCAATTTCATGCCCGTGGTGGCCGACGCCAGGGTATTGCCGGAGGGTCTGGCTTCTACCTATGCTAAGCTGAAGGGGCTCCTGTAAGAGGGCTTCGACCCTCACCGAATCAGCCCCACACCTACCCCATTGCTGTAGTATCCAACGAAGCTGAATAGTACAAACAGGGCAGGGTTTTCACCCTGCCCTGTTTACAGACTGCCGAATTTCCTAAAACAGCGCCAGTGCGCCTTTTCGCTCTATTCCTTCACTTGTTCGCGAATCTCGTCCTTCTCGTGGAAGGCCGCTTTGGCGCCCTTTTCCCTTCTCTCTCTGAAGAAGTTGAACTCACCAGGCTCGTGGCGCACATTGGTGAACATGGTATGGGTGATATAGGCATAGGTGAAGGAATCAGTGAGCCCCATCCGGTCGTAGAACAGGTGTCTGCAAGCCTTGCCTATAGCAATGCCATCGCGGGGCATGAGGCAGAGCTCCTTGGCCAGTGTCTTTACCTCGGCCTCCAGTTTGTCAACAGGCACTGTCCTGGTTACCAGCCCTATCCGCTCAGCTTCTACACCGTCTATCTGTCTGCCACTTATGTAAAGATCCAGCGCCCGCCTCATACCTACGGTCATCATCAGGTGGCCAAAGGTGTGTTCGCCGCCACCGGCAAACCCTATCCTCTGTCCGGGGAAGCCCATCTTGCAGTCATCGGAGCAGATGAA
>JBGOWL010000072.1:0-7082 GCA_041478585.1 Dehalococcoidia bacterium
ACTCAGCGGGAGGAAGAGAAGAGCATAGTGTCTCCGCCCAAGCTGATTGATGGACATGACCTGATGAGCATCTTTGGTTTGAAGCCCGGCCCGAAGGTAGGGGAGATTCTTGGCGCGGTGGGTGAAGCCCAGGGGGCGGGTGAGATTGGCACCAGGGAAGAAGCTCTGACCTTTGTCCAAAGCCATCTGACGCAGGGACAAACCGACGGAAAAGTGGTATGATAGACGCGATTTGTGTCATCTCATGAACGAACATAGGAATAGGAGTATACAAGTAGCTTCATGATGCAGCGCCGACCAGCCAGGAAGAGGCCGAGAATGAGCAGGAACGGCTGGCTGCTGCTGTTGATTCTAGCCCTGCTGGGCACGTCCATCTGGATTCTCTCGTCCAGCGGCACCAGCGTCCTTCACCGACAGCAGGGCAACCTGGGACTGCGTCTAGGCCTGGACCTGAAAGGTGGCGTCCAGGTTGTCTACACAGGCGTTTTCTCAGATAACACGTCGGATGCACAGAAGTCCTTCGATATTGATGCAGCCATCAGCAGTATGCAGAAACGTATCGACAAGTATGGGGTGGTCGAGCCAGTTATCCAGAAGCTAGGAAATGACCGCATCTTGGTGCAGTTGCCTGGCATAGGCGATGTTGATGAGGCCAGACGCTTGGTGGAACAGACGGCATTTCTAGAGTTCAGGGAAGTCGAGATGAATGGCACTGGGCCGGCTACTCTCGGTGATTATCTCAGTGAGAACCGCACCGGCTTCTTTGAGACGGGTGACATCGGAGCGGAAGGCGCCCCTATAGGCCGCGAATTCGTTGATAGCAATGGCCAGCCGGTGGTGTTCATTGAGGAGAGTGACAGCGGTCTGAAGTATGTAGATGTTGATGGAAATGCCATTGATCCGACAGCGATAGATGCTACTATGAAGACGGGGCTCTCCTGGATGCCGGCGGTAGGCGAGGTCACCCGGGAAGGCGTTACTACCACGGTAGTGCTGACAGGGGCGTACCTGACCGATGCCTCCCCACAGACCTCATCTCAAAGCAGCGTCACCACTGAGATCAGCGTGGGCATCAAGTGGAACAGTGAAGGAACGGACCTCTTCAATCAGGTTGCCCAGCGCATCAAGAATAAGGGAAGTTATGGGACATCGCAAAGAGCACTGGGGATCTTCCTGGATAATGAGCTCCTTTCGGCCCCTCAAGTCTTTCCTACAACCATGACAGAGTCCTCCTATGGGTCCAGCGCCAGCATAACCGGCAACTTCACCTGGAACGAGGCTCGAACGCTGGCGGTCCAGCTCACTTCGGGCGCCTTGCCGATATCTTTGAAAGAGCTCTTTTCTTCTAACGTTTCAGCCACCTTGGGAGCGGATTTTGTACATAAGGCTTTGGCGGCTGGCTTGGTCGGTTTCCTTGTAGTAGCGTTGTTCATGATCCTCTACTACCGTCTGCCTGGTGTCATAGCCATCTTGGCCCTGGCTGTCTATGCCATCCTGGTATTGGCGATCTACAAATTGATACCGGTGACCATGACCCTGGCCGGACTAGCTGGCTTCATCGTGTCGCTGGGCATGGCGGTGGATGCCAATGTGCTTATCTTCGAGCGTATGAAGGAGGAGTTGCGCGCCGGGCGCACGCTGAAGGCAGCCATGGATGCCGGCTTCAGCCGTGCCTGGCTGGCCATCCGCGATAGCAACATCAGCACCTTCATTGCCTGCGCTATACTGTACTGGTTTGGCAGCAGCATAGTAACCAGCCCCGCCGTGAAGGGCTTCGCCCTGACCTTGTTCATTGGGGTGGCGGTGAGTATGTTCAGTGCCATTGTGAGCACTAGGACCTTCCTGCTTTCCTTCACTGGCCCTTGGGCTACCAAGAGGTTGACTTGGTTTGGAGTGGAAGCGAAATCCGAGGTGGAAGCGAAAGATGCTTAGCTTTGCGAAGCTGGACTATCAAGGGGGAACCGCTTCTTGGGGAGCAGTGGATGTTTGATTTCGTCGGAAAGAGATACTGGTTCTTCCTGCTCTCGGCTCTGGTGATTGTACCGGGGATAATCTCTCTGGCCGTCTTCGGCCTCAAACCGGGTGTTGATTTCAGTAGCGGTACCTCCATCACTATCAGTCTCAGTACAGAAGTGGAAGAGGGGCAGCTCCGCGATGAGGTAGCGTCTTTGGGATACAGCGACGCAATCGTCCAGAAGACCGGCGATACGTTTCTGATTCGCATTCCGGGAGAGCCAACTACCGCGGATAAGCAGAAGATAGTTGATGGTATTCAGACACGGTTCGAAACTGAGGTTACCGTGGAGGACTTCTCTGCTGTTTCTCCTATAGTGGCGGCTCAGACTGCGCGCAATGCAGCTATCGCAATCGCGGTTGCCTCGGTGGGCATTCTGCTCTACATCACCTTTGCCTTTCGCCGGATGCCCAGCCCTTTTCGCTGGGGCATTTGTGCGATTATTGCTCTGCTTCACGACATCATGGTGGTAGTGGGTATCTTCTCCATATTGGGTTGGCTGACTGGGGCCAAAGTTGATGTTATGTTTATTACCGGTGTGCTTACCGTGGCTGGCTACAGTGTTCATGACACAATCGTGGTTTTCGACCGCATTCGGGAGAACATGAGTAAGCGCATAGGCAAGGACTTCGAGGAAACAGTGAACGTCAGTATTGTGCAAACCCTAACCCGCTCCCTCAATACATCGCTAACCGTGTTCCTGGTTATCCTGACGCTGCTTCTCCTTGTTGGGGGCACCATTCACAACTTCACGATTGTCCTTCTGATCGGGGTTGTTACTGGCACTTACAGTTCGGTCTGCAATGCGAGCCAACTGCTGATAGTCTGGGAGAATGGTGAATGGAGGAGGCTCTTCTCTTGGCTCCCCTTCCGCCGCAAACCTAACCCACAAACCTAGCTGATGTTTTTGAGCAAGACCAGCGCCACAGGTTCCGTAGATTGGCTTCATTAGAGCGAAAGAGGGTAGAGGCATGCCTGTCTCCAAAGACGTTCTCGACGAAGTTGCTCTCAGTGAATCGGAATACCAGCTCATCGTGCAGAAGCTCGGCCGGGAGCCCAGCGCTGTGGAGCTGGGGCTGTTCGGCTCGCTGTGGAGCGAGCACTGCGGCTACAAGCACTCCAAGCTTCTGCTGAAGCTTTTCCCAACGAAGAGCAGGCGGGTTCTGGTTGAGCCGGGTGAAGAGAATGCGGGAGCGGTAGACATTGGGGATGGGTTGGCAGTGGTGATGAAGATGGAGTCACACAACCACCCGTCGGCCATAGAGCCGTTCCAGGGGGCAGCCACTGGGGTGGGTGGGATCGTGAGGGATATCTTCACCATGGGAGCGCGTCCCATTGCCTTGCTCAACTCGTTGAGGTTCGGGCCTCTGAAGGAGCCCCGCAATCGCTATCTCTTCAATGGTGTGGTGGGGGGTATCGCGGCCTATGGCAATTGTCTGGGCATCCCCGATGTCGGTGGTGAGATCTGCTTTTCCCCTGCCTATTCGGACAACCCTCTGGTCAACGCTATGTGCGTGGGCATCGTGAGGAGTGATCGACTGGTCAAAGCAAGGGCTGGCGGCGCCGGCAACCTCTTGATGCTGGTAGGGGCGGACACGGGTCGTGATGGACTTCATGGCGCCTCCGGCCTAGCGTCGCGGACTTTTGAGGAACAGAAGGAGTTGCGCTCTGCCGTGCAGGTGGGGAATCCCTTTTTGGAGAAGTTGCTTATTGAAGCCTGTCTGGAGTTGGCTGAAACTGACTGGGTTGTGGGAGTACAGGATCTTGGCGCCGCGGGACTGACCAGCGCGTCTGTGGAGTGCGCCTCCAGAACCGGGAGCGGCATAGATCTTGATACGGCCAAGGTACCCCGCCGCGAAGAGGGGATGAACCCCTATGAGGTGATGCTATCCGAGTCCCAGGAGAGGATGCTGGTGGTAGTGAAGAAGGGATACGAGGGCAAGGTCAAATCGCTTTTTGATCGGTGGGGTCTGCATTCAGACATCATTGGGCAGGTCACCGATGATGGCGTGGCGCGCATCAGAGAGGGAGGCACGATAGTGGCCGAGGTGCCGGTGCAACAGTTGATGGAGCCTCCGCTGTATCGCGTAGCCACCCGCAAACCGGGGTGGCTGAGCAAACTACAGCGCTTTGACTTGAGCACTATTCCCGACCTTGCGCCGGAGAAATGCCAGCCGATTCTGCTGAAACTACTCGATAGCTCAAACATCGCCAGCAAGGAGTGGGTCTACCGTCAGTATGACCATCAGGTGCAGACCAATACCGTAGTGCCTCCCGGCGGCGATGCTGCGGTGCTGCGCCTCAAGGACACCAGGAAGGCCATTTCCCTGACCACCGATGGGAACGGACGGTACTGCTATCTCGATCCTTACCATGGGGGGGCCATGGCGGTGGCGGAAGCGGCCCGCAATCTGGTTTGCACCGGTGCAGAGCCTCTAGCTGTCACCGATTGCCTCAACATGGGTAACCCGGAGAGGCCTGACATCTACTATCAGCTTAAGGAGTGTATCAGGGGAATGGCGGCAGCCTGCCGCCGGCTAAATACCCCTGTCATCAGTGGCAATGTCAGCCTCTACAACGAGACCAAGGGCAGGGCTGTCTATCCCACCCCCGTGGTGGGCATGGTGGGTCTGATTGAGGATATCGACCACTATTGTACCAGCGGATTCAAGGATGAGGGTGACGTGGTCTTCCTGCTGGGGAGTGTGGATGAGGGTGGTCTGGCGGGGAGCGAATACCTGGAACTGATACACGGTCTGGTGTCAGGCAGGCCCATAATAGACCTTGACCAGGAGAAAAGGGTACAGCACTGCTGCCTTTCATTGATTCGGAAAGGTGTCGTCAAGTCTGCCCATGACTGCTCCGATGGAGGGCTGGCAATTGCCCTGGCTGAGTGCTGCATAATGGGGAGCGTGGGTTTTCGAGGAGGTTGGCCGATCAAGGGAAGATTGGATGAGGCTCTATTCGGTGAGACACCGTCGAGGATCGTGGTCTCAGTATCGTCGAACAAGGTGGCTGATGTGAAGAAAATGGCTGCCCGGCATGGGGTGAGGTTGACGAAGCTGGGGGTAGTGGGGGGCAGGAAGATCATCATTGAGGGGCTCGTTGATCTGCCTCTGGACGACATCGGCACAGCCTGGCGTCATGGGCTGGAGAGGGCATTGAGGGGTTCTCCCCAGAGGTGAGCCAATGGAACGGGAAGTGGTACTCACCTTGGTTCGGGCCAGGGTACAGAATGCCAACCTCATCAAGCACATGCTGGCCACCGAAACTATCATGAAGGCCTTGGCGCGGAGGCTGGGCCAGGATGAGAAAGAGTGGGGACTGGTTGGCCTCTTGCACGACATCGATGTAGAGCTGACGGAGCACGAACCCCAGAGCCACAGCAAGCTTGGAGCCGACCTGGCCAGGGAGATGGGGGCTTCAGAGGCCATGTGTCACGCCATTCTCTGTCACAATGAAGCCCACGGTGTACCCTGTGAGACCCTCCTCGACAAAGCTCTTTTCTGCGCTGATCCCCTCACTGGCCTGATCACGGCAGCGGCTCTGGTTCGCTCAGACAAGAGTCTGGCAGGGCTCACGAGTGAATCCCTGATGAAACGCTTCAAGGAGAAGCGCTTTGCCGCTGGAGCGAGTAGAGAGATCATTGCTTCGTGCCAGCAGATCGGCTTGGGTCTGGAGGAGTTCGTCAGCCTGGGACTCAATGCCATGAAGGGGATTGCCAGCGACCTGGGATTGTAGGCTTGCCTCTGTCACCTGCCATCCTGCAATGGGTATAATACCGCCCATGGACGAGAAGAGGAGCGGAGACGCGGCCAAAGCGGCGGTGCTGCTGGTGGCCACGCTGGCCTCCTTCCTCACCCCGTTCATGGCATCCTCTATTAATATCGCTCTTCCATCTATTGGCAGGCACTTCGGGATGGATGCGGTGTCACTAAGCTGGGTGGCCACCGCATATCTTCTTGCCGCCGCGGTATTCCTGGTACCCTTCGGGAAGATAGCCGATATCTATGGCAGGAAGAGGATCTTCACCTTCGGCATGATCATCTACACTGCCGCTTCCCTTCTTCTTGCCATCTCACCGTCTGCGGCCATGCTCATTGCCTTTCGGGCAGTTCAGGGGATAGGGAGTGGCATGATCTTCGGCACCGGGGTGGCCATGCTGACTTCGGTATTTCCCCCTCAGGAGAGGGGCAGGGCGCTGGGCATTAACGTAGCGGCAGTCTACCTGGGGCTTTCCCTTGGCCCGTTTCTGGGGGATTGCTCACACAGCATTTCGGCTGGCGAAGTATTTTCTGGGCCAATGTGCCTCTGGGCCTAGTGATCATAGCTGCCATTCTCTGGAAACTGAAGAGCGAATGGGCTGAGGCGAGAGGAGAGAGGTTTGATCTTGGCGGATCCCTGATCTATGGCGTTGCTTTGGTAGGCCTGATGTACGGTTTCTCTCTCCTGCCAGCACTTTCGGGGGCCTGGTTGATCACCGTGGGCATCCTGGGAATTGCGGCCTTCATCTGGTGGGAAATGAGGGTGAGAAGCCCTGTTCTAGATATGAGTCTCTACCTGCAGTACGTGAAAGATCTAACTCCTCAGAGCGCCGGCCTGATCCTGGTAGCCCAGCCGGCCATGATGGCGATTGTCTCGCCCTTCGCCGGCAGGGTCTCCGACAGAGTGGCAGCGCGGGCGATTGCTTCATTAGGCATGGCGCTGACCACAGTGGGTCTGACCATGCTCGTATTCGTGGATCAGGATACGCTGACCGCTTTCATTGTGGTCAGCCTGATCGTCCTCGGTCTGGGATTCGGGCTGTTCTCATCCCCCAACACCAATGCTGTGATGAGCGCCGTTGAGAAGAGGTTCTATGGAGTAGCCTCAGGGACTCTGGCCACAATGCGGATGACAGGCCAGATGTTCAGCATGGGGATTGCCATGCTGATAATCAGCATATTCGTGGGCAGAGTGGAGATCACACCCGAGCATTTTTCTGAGCTGGTAACAAGCATGCAGGTGGCCTTCATTGTTTTCGCTACTCTTTGTTTCGGAGGTATCTTTGCATCACTGGCCAGAGGCA
>JBGOWL010000061.1:0-7501 GCA_041478585.1 Dehalococcoidia bacterium
TGGCCGCGGGATGGCCCTACAGCAAGGCCCATTCAGAATCTAGCTCCCTGGAATATCGCTTTCGCCACCACCCGGATGAGCTGCATAGCGCGCTAGCAGCAGAAGGTTGGGGCTGAAGTTCTAAAACAGCCCTAATCAGTCTACTGTGGACGGACCTTTCGAGTGTCCTCATCGTATGCGTAGAGGTTTCCGAAACGAGCCCAACTGACGAATGAGGCGAAGACTTGCTCGGGATCTTCTTGGGGCGTCACAGTGGCAATGATCTCCACAATCTTGTCCGCATCAACTCCTGCTTGATCATTTGCAGCCAACAGGTCAGAGACGTAGCGATACAGGCGGAGGTTCAGCAACTGTTTCCGCCATAGGCTCTTCCTTTCTTCCTGATCCGCGTTCACAAACTGCAGGCCGATGACCGTCAAGACTACCAACCGACCAGGCGTGTCAGCGAAGTCGAGTATCTCAGCAGCTCGGACTATTGCGATGAGGCGGCCGAATTCGCGATGTGTATTGGTCGCAATTCGGAAGATATCCTCGCCCCCTACGTGTCCCTGCAGGTATTCGAGAAGTCCTATAATCTCATTCGGGGAGACATCCGGAATAACCTCGGCTCCCAGGGGCTCACCGGTACCTGAAGGCACCGCGGCATCGGGCATCTCATGCCCAGCGATCACATCATGCAGCCGCTCTACCATGGCCAGAAATGCGCTCGAGCGGTAGTCCCGGGGATGTGGTAGATCATTCTGGACAATAGTTCGAATACGCCCTGGTGCTGCGCTGAGAACGGCGATCCGGTCCGCCATGTAGACGACCTCCGTCACATCATGGCTAACCATAAGAATAGACGATAGGTTGTTACTCTTGGCAGTCCAGATATCTATGACATCCGCGCGGAGAGTCTCAGCAGTGAGCGAGTCCACCTGGCTGAAAGGTTCGTCCATGAACAGAATCTCCGGGTTGACCGAGATAGCCCTGGCGATGCCGACTCTCTGCTTCATGCCGCCGGACAGCTCCCGGGGGTAGGCCTCCTCGAAGCCGCTAAGGCCAACAAGCCGCACTGCGTTCGCCGCCCGCTCATGCACTTCCTCCTTGGGCATCTTCGCTGCTTCCAATGCTACCTCTACGTTCCCAGTTACAGTCATCCAGGGGAAGAGGCCAAAGCTCTGAAAAACGATGGCTGTGCCCGGGTTCAGGTCTGTAACTGGCTCCCCGTGGTAGCGCACTTCTCCGTGTGTGGGAGGGATAAGTCCTGCTAGAATCCTGAGCAGTGTCGATTTTCCACAACCTGACGGGCCAAGCAGTGCGACTACTTCATTCGGGCCGATCGACAAGCTAATGTCCTCGAGAACTCGAAGGGGGCGCTTGTTGGGCATCATGAAATCCATGGAGACATGTCGAGCCTCGCACAATGCAGTCATGCCTGATACCGCCACGGCCTCATTCGCCATTTGAGATTCCTTTCATCAGTTTACTTGTTCAGCGAAAACCGCTCTTCAGTCAAGCGATACAAACGCTGCCATAGGGTTCGATTGATAAGCACCACAATGAGCGCCATGACGACAACGCTGGCAGCGAGCAAGGGTAGATCGGCCTTCTGGGCGGCTTGGCTGATTGTCGAACCCAATCCCCAGGTCGTAAGCCCCTCCCCTTTGTACATTACATACTCTGACACAATACTCGCGTTCCAGGCACCTCCTGCCGCAGTAACCCAGCCTGTTACCAGATAGGGCAATACCACAGGAAGGTAGAGTGTCCAGAACTTGCGCCATCTGTCAAGGTGGTAGGTCTGCGCCGCTTCCTTCAGGTCCGATGGTATTGCCGTTGCTCCAGCAATGACATTGAAGAGAATGTACCACTGGGTTCCCATCAACATGAGCAGTATACTCCCCCATCCAAGCGGGATTCCAGCCAACGAGAGTCCGCCAACTACCAGCGGGAAAAGCATAGGGGCGGGAAAGGAAGCCGTGATTTGTATGACCGGTTGAAATATCTTGGACAGGCGCGGATTGAGACCTATGGCAAGCCCCACTGGCACGGCCCAGAGCGTTCCTATGGCTGTTGACGCAATGACTCTTGCCAGCGTGACACCCCCGGCACCCAGGATCCGGCCCCACTGGCCAAAGGAAAGGTGATGGAGGATCTGAACCAGCGCCCAAGCGCCTCCCATCAGTGCCAACACGAGTAAGGCCAGCACAGCCAACGACGCCACGCGTCCTGGCAGCGCACTGGGCTTGGAAGGGAGCCTTGCTGCTATGGGTTTTGGACTCGGCTGGAATCGGCGGATGATGCGTCGCACGGCTCGGGAGAGCGTCGCCACTAGATTGGAGCGGCGAAGCAAGTCCCAGAACCAGGAGGTCACACGCTCGTCATGTGAGCCTTCTTCAACTCGGAACCTTTGTGCCCAGACAACCACTGGTCTCCACAACAACTGGTCCAGAGCCACAATCATCACGATCATGGCTACGATGGCGCCTATCATCGCCGAAACGTTCCCCTCGTGTATAGCCACACTCATGTATGACCCGATCCCGGGGAGCCGAAAGTCCTTGTCCCCAAGGACGAATGACTCGCTGACCATGAGGAAGAACCACCCCCCAGCCATGCTCATCATTCCATTCCAGACAAGCCCGATCATTGAGGAAGGAAGTTCTACCTGCCGGAAGCGCTGCCACCAACTGAAGCGGTACACCTCTGAGGCTTCACGCAGGTCCTGTGGAATAGTGCGCAGAGAATGGTAGAAACTGAAAGTCATGTTCCAAACCTGGCCCGTGAATATCATGATGATCGATGCCATCTCGAGCCCCACATTGCTTGATGGGAACAAAGCTACAAGAACCAACACTAGACCGGGCATGAAACCGAGCACTGGGATGCTCTGCATGATATCCAGCAACGGAACAAGAACGCGTCCCGCAGCCTGATCCTTCGCAGCCCAGTAGCCATAGATAAGCGTGAAAGTCAGAGAAAGCCCGAATGCAGCAAGGCCTCTAGACAGTGAGTAGAACGCGTATTTGGGCAATGCCCAGGGAGACAGGTCTATCTGAACCGCGGGACGGAATTGGCCTGTCACTTCATGAGCAAAGCTGAGCACGCCGAAGAAGAGGCCTACGAAGCCGACTAACACCACAACGTTGGCCCATCTCACCGCACGGGCGCGGACCAAAAGATACGAGCTGATCTGGTTCCATGACTTGCTTGAATTTCTTTTCACTCCCGCCCCTTTGTCTGAGAGAAATCGTCCTCGCGGCCAAATGGTCTATTATGATCTTGGAATCCGTGAATTTCAACTAGCCGAGGTCTTGCGTTTTGAAATAGTCTGTGATAGAATGTCCTATGCGTTCGTACGCACATATCCACCACTGGCTCATAGATACCCTGCCCTCAGCCGGTACATACCACGCCAAGTGCAAGAAGTGCGGTGCAGTCAAGGTTTTCCCCGAAGAGGAACCGCGCTTCAGATTCCGTTTGTCTCGAAAGCCAACCAAACCACTAGTCGAAGAGGCAGCGAAATAGACTGCACTCCTGTGTGCGACATGTACTTTCTGGTCAGGGTTATCTAGTGTCTCGCGATGGCACGACTGTCCGAACCATCGTGCAGTTCCTCATCTTCCCTTCATCCCAGCGCTGGTTTGCAGAACCTCGGACCGTTCTCGAAACTGACTGAACCGGTACCGGGTACGCCAGTTATTTTTGTATCCAGAACCGATTTGTCGTACACTGATGACCCGAAGGCATATTCCAATGCGGCCAGTGGATGAATTTGAAAAGGGTGAGCCAGGGGCGACAATGCCACTGCCGAGTGACAAGGAACCCTGTCCTCGATGTAGCGGAAGGGGCTATGTGGTCTGCCCGCAGTGCAAAGGCACCGGCGAAAAACGTAATGAATTCTGGGTGGTTGTTGGCCTTTGTGCACAATGCGAAGCGCCGCTGAAGGGATTCGTCCTTTGTCCGAAATGCAGAGGTCTGGGCAGCATCCCAGGGGCAGAGATACGGCCCCACCAGGCATAGGTTAGCTCGGAGGCAGCAGGTCAAGAGGACTATGCCGATACTCAATTACTACTTGACCTTAATGGGGGGAATAGGTTGTTCAGGGCAGCTACTTCTTTTCACGTGGATTTTGCAGCATCTGTGTTACAACGGCCAAAGCAGAGGCTACCGCCGCCTTTCTCTTCCCATCAAATACCTGAGACAGCTTTTCGACCAGCGGTCGCTCACGTTCCGCAATCTTCTTCATATCGTCAAGCAGGTCAGTTTCCAAATCGATAAAGCGGGTCTCCAGTTCGCCCTTCACAAAGCGCGGATTCTCCATCACCGCCTTGTGAAATGGAATGTTGGTTTTCACTCCGACGATAATGTACTCATAGAGTGCCCGCCGCATCCTGATAATGGCTTCCTCACGCGTCCTGCCCCAGACGATCAGCTTCGATATCATCGAGTCATAGATGGGCGGTATTTCATAACCGGCATGGACCCCGCTGTCCACACGGACCCCAATCCCACCGGGAGAGCGATAGCCCCTTAGCTTCCCCGGCGCCGGTGCAAAATTGTTGGAGGGGTCTTCGGCATTGATGCGGCATTCTATGGCCCATCCATTTGTCTTAACTTCATCTTGCCTGATGCCGAGAGGCGACCCCAACCCTATCTTAATCTGCTCCTTGACAATATCAATGCCGGTCACCATCTCGGTCACAGGGTGCTCTACTTGAATTCGGGTGTTGGCCTCCAGGAAATAGAAATTCCCCTTAGAGAAGACAAACTCAATTGTTCCAGCACCCTCGTAGCTCACCCATCTAGCAGCTTTCACCGCCATTTCCGTCATTTCACGCCGCAGTTCCGGGCTGAGCGCCGGCGATGGAGACTCCTCAATCAGCTTCTGGTATCGTCGCTGGATCGAACATTCCCGCTCACCAAGGTGGATCAGGTTGCCATACGAGTCGCCAAGTATTTGAACCTCTATGTGCCGAGCGTGTGGTATATATTTCTCAATGTAGACACCAGGCAAGCCAAAAGTATTGCGGGCAACTCTCTGTGACAACTCCAGCGCTCCCTGAAGATCACCTTCATCATTGGCCATGATCAGGCCGATTCCCCCGCCACCGCCCGACGGCTTGATGAGTACAGGGTAGCCAATCTCATTCGCCACCGCCCTTGCCATGTCAATGCTTGAGCACTGTCCTTCGCTGCCCGGCACCACAGGCACACCAGCCTTTCGCATCTCGCGCCGTGCTGCTACCTTGCTGCCCATCAATTGGATCACTTCACTCGAAGGGCCAATGAATCTTATCCCTTCTCTTTCACAGGCAGCCGCAAATTGAGGATTCTCAGCCAGAAATCCATACCCAGGATGTATTGCGTTGGCATCGCAATTCCTGGCTACCTCGATGATCTTCTCAATATTGAGATAACTCTGAGTGGCGGGGGCAGCACCCAGTGCATAGGCTTCATCAGCATACATGGCAAACAGCGCATTCTCATCCGCCGTCGAGTACACGGCAACCGAACGAATGCCCAGTTCCCGGCAGGCGCGCATGACCCGTATGGCGATTTCACCGCGGTTGGCTACCAGGACCTTATCTGCCATCTCTCTCTATCAGCATCAGAACAGTATCGGTCTTGACCATGTCACCTTCGCGAATCTTGACCTGCTGCACAACTCCATCATAGGGAGAGCTTATCTCATTCTGCATCTTCATCGCTTCCAGCACAGCTACCACATCGCCCACCTTCACCCTGTCTCCAGCCTTCACTTTAACGGAGACTATCATTCCAGGCATCGGGGAAACCACAGAATTTGCAGGCAGCTCCTGCTTTCCTGCCGGTATTTCGGTAGTGGTAACAGCGGTACCTCCTACAGTCGGGGTTATCCTGACGGTGAAGATCTCTCCATCCACGTCAACGTTGAACTCCGAAGGGATTTCTCTCGCAGCTGATACCGGTTGGGCCGGCGTTGCTCCCATCACCTTTGGCAGAGGCAAGGCCTCTTCGCTAACTTCGCCGCGCAGAAACTTGACAGCTAGTTGAGGATAGAGGGCATAGGTAACTAGATCCTCCTCCTGCCTCAAGATGCCCAGCTTCTGCGCATCACGTCGCAGCCCTTCCAATTCGGGCTTCAGAAGATCAGCAGGGCGAACCTTGATAGGTGGCTCATCACCGATGACTGTTTTTCTCACTTCATCGTTTACTTCACTGGGCGGTCGTCCGTAGTGACCCAGCAGATAATCCTTCATCTCCTTGGTTGCCGTGACATAGCGCTGACCGGACAGGACATTCAGTACCGCCTGTGTTCCTACTATCTGGCTTGTTGGAGTTACCAGTGGAGGGTAGCCCAGGTCAGCTCGTACCCGCGGCACTTCCTCCAAGACCTCAGTGAGCCTACCCAAGGCATTCTGCTGCCTTAACTGGCTCACCAGATTGGAGAGCATACCTCCTGGTATCTGATGAAGAAGAACACCGATATCAGGCCGGACTGCCCTGGCGGTCAGCAAAACGCGATACTTCCTCATCACTCCGATGAAGTATTCGTTTATCTCGTGGAGCAGATCCAGGTCCAGACCGGTATCGTAAGGAGCCCCCCTGAAAGATGCCACTATACTCTCAGTCGGTGGCTGAGAGGTGCCCCAGCCGAAAGCAGAAAAGGCCGTATCCAGAATATCAACGCCATTCTGGGCTGCAGCAAGATAGGCGAGGGGCGCCATGCCACTGGAGCAATGGGAATGAAGGGCAACAGGCAGGCCCGTCTTGCGCTTCATGGCCTTCACCAGTTCGCCTGCTGCCGCAGCGGTGATCAGTCCGGCCATATCCTTTATGCAGATGGAATGACAACCCAGATCAGCCAATTCCTCGGCCGTTCCAACAAAGCTCTTCACCGTGTGCACCGGGCTCGTGGTATAGCAGACGGCACCTTGAACATGGGCCCCATACTGCTTGGCCGTCTTTATGGCGAACCGCATGTTTCGTGTGTCATTCAGCGCATCGAAGATGCGAAAGACATTCACACCGTTCTTCATGGCAAGGCGGATGAACTCCTGCACCACATCATCGGGATAATGACGATAGCCAACCAGATTCTGCCCCCTCAGAAGCATCTGCAGGCGGGTGTTCCTCACCCCGGCCCGCAGTGCTCTCAGACGCTCCCAAGGGTCTTCGTTCAGGAATCTGATGCACGTATCGAAGGTAGCACCTCCCCATGCCTCGAGAGAGAAGAAGCCCACTTTGTCAAGCTTCTCAGCGATGGGAAGCATGTCCTTGGTGCGCATTCGGGTAGCTATCAAGGACTGATGCGCATCACGAAGTGTCGTGTCGGTTATGAGAATGCCCATTCGTACCTACCGCCTATACCTGCAATCCCAATCCCTTTCCCCTGGTTGCCCCAGCAGCCTGTATAAACATTATGCCTAAACAAACCTCCGCCGTATATCCCTCTATCACATCACGCCGCCGCTCAAACAACCGAAGCGAATGGTCCTCCGCTGCAGACCGAGAGATAACCCCTGAATACAAAACA
>JBGOWL010000244.1:0-3225 GCA_041478585.1 Dehalococcoidia bacterium
CACATAGAGTGTCTCTTCGCTATTCGGATCGAATGCTATGGCGCCCGGATGGGGCCAGACGTTTCCAGTGCGGGGGAGCATGCCCCAAATGGCGCCCCCGTCGTCGCTAACCATGGTACCGGTGATGACATCGTACCCACCTGAGCCATCGTTAACGAACGCGAAGTTTGGCCCCTGCCAAGCCCAGCAATACTGGTCCCTGGTGCCAGTTCTCCAACTGGCTCCATCGTCTGCCGAGTAGACAACTATCGACTCGCTGTAGCCCTTGTCTGTCTGTTGCCAGCCGGCAAGATAGATTACCCCGTCCGGCGCAATTCCCAAGGATTGGTATTGCCTGGCCATCTCAGATGTGCCACCTGGAGGAATTATTTGGGAGAAGATAGTTGCGCTGCTCAAAGCATCATACGCATCTGACGACTTGTAGAGTACGGCGTCTACGTCATTGCCTCCCCAGTGATTGCCGCCGTCCAGGCTATAGACCAGATTGCTGACCGGATTGATAACCGGAGCCATCATCTGCCCTTTGTTGTTCTCTCTCAAATAAATGCCCGATTGAGTATCCTCGGTGAAAGCTCCGGTTGTTGGATTTATCGTCCCAAAGCGCAGGCGGCAGATGTCAGTCTGCTTCTCCTGGGACCAGCTCTGCTCGACGAACAGCATGTGCCCATCATGTATCGTTAGTGAATTGACGTATCCCAACCCCGAGGGACCGTGATCTTTGTCTGACTCAAACTCGAGTTGGGTTAGTGAACCAGTTTCAGTGGTACATCTGTAGATGCCGGGTTGGCGGCTGGTGTTGTCTGTTGAATTCTGTTCTTGTGACCACCAGGCAAAATAGAGCCACCCGGAAGCGTCGTCCACGGCAAATGTCTGGATGACTCCGAAGCCGGCCGAGGCATCCAGGTCCGGTACTATCTGGAATGTCACATCCTTGAAGGGGTTTTCAGCAGTGTGGTCGATGTCGGCATAGAAAATCGAGTTTGCGCTCTGGGTAGAGACGAAAACTCGCGATTGATTGTCACCAAGGTCAAGGGCTTCAATCCAGATGATGCTGCCTCCATAGAGGCCTGCAGTATCCGGTGTGGCTGGATCCGCTTCTGCTACCACTCCTCTGATGGGAGAAATGAGAATAGAGGCAGACAGCACTACCAGGGTTACAGCGAGAATAGGGAATACCTTCTTAAGTTTGTTTCTCATTACCTTTTACCTCCCTCACCGCGGCTTTTCCACTCCACATGTAATTCATGAGATATTTGCGCCTATGTACTATTTCACCACAAAAAAGGTATGTTTGTGTCACAGAGAAGCCTGAAGATATCACAAAATAATCGCAAAATGGGCTGCAGGACGTTGGCAGGACATTCACAGGTACGAGCGCTTCGACGCCAACCATGCCATATGGTCATTCTCGGACATAGTCCAGACGGAGGCTGGTAGCTGGGAAGAGCTGACCTGACTTCGGGGTTCACACAGGGTGGGCAGAGAGATGTCTACCCTATTGTTATCTGGCTCAGAGCCCCGTAGATACAATGCCCAGAGTTGAACCAAAGTTGGCCTGAAATTGACCAGACCATCACTTGGTATTGTCTTCGCAATAGGGTGTCAGATGTGCGGGAAAGCCTCGTGCGGTCGGCGTTTTTTGAACTCAAAAAGCCAGCGAAGGGAATCGAACCCCCGACCCGCGGTTTACGAAACCGCCGCTCTACCTCTGAGCTACGCTGGCTTGCTGGCACATATTATACCAACGGGAACTGCCTTCGACCAGCCATGATGGTATAATTGAGGCCGCATGGCCGCAGATATCACAGTTGGTGCGGCTGTAAGTTGACATAAGGCAGGAAGTTCTCTGAACGTGTAGGGCTACACAATCATAACACAGATATCGGCCAGCTTCTCATTCGGAATCAAGCTCAAGGAGGCGTAGTTCATGAAGTACCAGACCATCAAGCTAGACTACACTGACGGCATAGCCACCATCACCCTCAACTCGCCCGAGAAGCTCAACTCATTGAGCTGGAAGATGATGCGTGAGATCACCCGTGCCTGCGACGAGATCGAGCGGGGCGGCAAGGCCAGAGTCATCGTCTTCACCGGGGCTGGGCGGGCCTTTTGCGCCGGAGCCGACCTGGACGACCTCCAGAAGACCGTAGCACTCAAGCCGGCGCAGCGGGAGCCGAACCTCAAGGCCTGGTTCAAGTTGATCTGGAGGATAAGGAATATAGAGTTGCCCACCATTGCCGCTGTTCATGGAGCGGCCCTGGGCGGCGGATTTGCTCTGGCTATTGCCTGTGACATTCGAATTGCCTCCGACGACGCCAAAACAGGAGCCGTATTTGTTCAGCGGGGGGCCAGCTCTGCCGATATGGGTATGAGCTGGATACTCCCCCGAATAGTCGGAGCCGGATGGGCGGCTGAACTTATGTTCACCGGCGATATCATCGACGCTGTCAAAGGGGAGCGCATTGGCCTCTTCAATCGTGTGGTTCCCCTCGATCAGTTGATGCCGGCGGCTATGGAGCTGGCAGGCAAGCTGGCCGCCGGCCCGCCGTTGGGCCTGAAGTTCACCAAGCGGGCCCTGAATCGTTCGGTGTGGGAGGGCCTGCAGGGTCAGCTCGAATATGAGTCCGCTACCCAGACCCTTACCTTCCTCTCCGAGGATTTCCAGGAGGGAGTGAAATCCTTCTTTGAGAAGAGGAAGCCTGTTTTCAGAGGGCGTTAATGGTGAAGGAGCGAGCCGACTACAGCGGGGAATTCGATCCGAACCTCAGGTTCCAGGATTTCTCCAAAGAGACCCTCATCAAGCTGCTGGGAGTTTATGCCAAGCTGTACCAGACTGTGGATGGCTTCTGGTATACGTCCGTGAAGGAAAGGATCAGCAATGAGGAGGCCCTGGCTTGCGATTTCTGGGTCTGGCAGAGGCAGACTCCCTACGAGATGGCCCGCTTGTGCAAGATACTGAAGATCGAGAGAGGTGGCGTTATCGGCGCCATGAAAGCTCTTCAGTCTGGGCCGTGGTACTTCACCCACAAGCTTGGCATAGAATTCAACGGCAAAGATGCCGCTATCCTCACCATTGCCTACTGTCCCACTCTGGAGGTAATTGAAAGAGAAGGCAGTGGAAGAGAGCAGCGCATCTGCGGGCACGTCGACTTTGAGGCCAAGAAGCGACTGGCCGGTTTCTTTCATCCGGCGATGGAGGTGGTACCGCTGAAGCTGCCTCCCCGG